>CAZJJQ010000197.1:0-1465 GCA_964546345.1 uncultured Planctomycetales bacterium | reverse complement strand
CGAGGGGCGCCGACGCCCTCGTGGTGTGCACCGAGTGGAACGAGTACCGCGGGGCCGATCTTGAGCGCATCCGGGCCACTCTGGCACATCCGATCGTGTTCGACGGGCGCAACATCTTCGAGCCCGCACGGATGCGCGCGCTCGGGTTCGAGTACCAGGGCATCGGGCGGAGCGCCAAGGGGTAGCGCCGCAGGGGACGGGCCACGGCAGGAGGGGCCGCGGCCACGGCGGCCCGGCCAGGCCCCCCCGACCTCGACACCGGGCCCGGTTCACGGGGCCCGGGGGAGCACCGGCGTGCGGTCGAGGCGACGGGGGAGGTCGAGCGCGAGCCAGAGCTTGCTGACGCGGTCGGCGGTGTCGCCCTGGCGGCGGATCGCGTCGGCGAAACACCGGCGTTGCGCATCCAGACGGCGACGGGCGCCCGCCGTGTCGCCGCGCGCGAGGGCGAGGGTGCCGGCCAGGTCGAGGATGCGCAGGCGCGCCTCGGGGTGTTGCGGCGCCACCTCGCTCGCCTCGTTGGCGAGGGCGTCGATGGACTCGAACGCGCCCGCGTCGGCGGCGAGCCGGGCGAGCAGCGGGAGCGCCGCGGCCACCGCCGCGGGCGCCCCCGCGCGACCCAGGGTGCGCGCCTCCTCGAGAAGGGGACGCGCGCCCGAGACGTCTTCGTCGCCGAGCAGCGCACGCGCGTGGGAGACCAGGCGGGCGATCCGCGAGGGATCGTGCCGCGGCGGGATCGCCACCGCGAGCGCCTCGGCAGCCCGCGCCGCTGCGACGTGGCCGGCCCCCTGGAGCAGCTTCGCCTCCGCGAGGAGCGTGCGGACCTCAAGGGGATCGGTGCGATGCGCCTCGCGTCGTGCCTCCCGCAGGGCCTCGAGCCGCAGGCGCCAGGGGCTCGCACGGAGCGTCTGCGCGCGTTCCCATGCGCGGCGCGCGTCTTCGGGGCCCGCCTGGGCCGTGCGTGCGCGCGCGAGGGCGCAGGCGAAGGCAAGGGCGGTGATGCCGAGGAGGGCGCCTGCGAGCGTCAGCGCGCGGACGCGCCCACCCGTCGGCCGCGCGGGGGAACCGGCGCACGCGGGACCCGGGGGTGGGAGGGGCACCGCGGGCGGCGGCACGGGGAACGGGGAGGTGGTGGGGACGGGGCCTCGCCTCATCGTGGAGCCTCCGCGGGGTGCGGGGAGGGCGCCTCGGGTGGCGGGGCTGCGGGCGTCGGGGGGGAGCCCCCGTCGCCGTAGGGTTCCGCGCGCGGGACCTCGAGGTCGATGAGCGATGCGGGAGGGGACTCGGCCTCGACGGCCGAGCCGCTCGCGCGCAGGAGGGCGCGCGCGACCGCACGCAACGTCGCGTCCGGGTCGCGGGTGGCCTTCTTCCACGCGGAGATCGTCTCGGGCTCTGAGGCCGCCGGGGTGCCGAGGGGGGCGAGCAGCGCGCGCAGGCGATCGGCCGTCGCGCGCCCATCGCCCGCCTT
>CAZJJQ010000196.1:0-7072 GCA_964546345.1 uncultured Planctomycetales bacterium | reverse complement strand
CTCAGTTCGCCGTGTCGTGGCCCGGGTCCGCCGCGGCCGGGGCGTCGGCCGCTTTGGAGCCGCGGCGGCGGGAGGCGCCCTTGGTGGCCGCCTCTTCCTGGGCGGCCTTCGACTTGGCCGCGCCGGCGACGAAGCCCGCGACGATGCCCTTGAGGATCGAGATGGCGACCAGCAGGCCGCCCACCGTCAGGAGGAGGATGCCCGGCGGGATGGCCCGGAGCCCACCGAACCACTTGTCCATGAGGGTGCCGCCGCCCGTCTCGGCCTGCTTGGCCCACGCCTTCCAGGCCGAACCGCCGATGGCGTTCGAGACGGCGGGGAGCCCGAGCCAGAGGGCGATCAGGGCGTTGAGGAGGAAGGGCCAGACGACCATCTTGCGGTTGAGGATGCTGAAGTACGCGCTCGTGATCCCGTACAGGGACAGCGCGAACATCACGCAGCCGCGGATCGTGGTGAGGCCGTTCGCGGCGTCCGAGCTGCCCGAGGGGGACCGGATGGCCCAGCTGGCGATGCAACCGACGCCGATCAGGACGGACGCGAAGAGGAAGAGGAACAGCTCCTTGTGGACCGTGCCCCACGACAGGCCGACGTGGCCTCCGCAGTGCACGCACCGGTGGCTGCTCGGATGGATCTCCGTGCCGCAGTAGCTGCACGGGCGGAGCGGGACGTCCTCGCCGCCCGCCTCGTCGTTCATCGCGCTGTCGTCGGCCATGGGGTCGCACTCCGTCGGGGGGTGGGGATTATCCGGACCCGTGGGTCCGGGAGCAAGCGGGTCGTTTCGGGGCGCTCCGCCGCGTCGGCAGGCTACCCGGCCCGCCCCCGCGTGCCTCCCCGGGGAATCGGAGCCCGGGTGGGGCCGGTTCGGTCGCGGCCGACCGCCCCCACGCACGGCCGGCGACCTACAGGTCCTTGAGCTTCGCCTCGAGGTCGGCCACCTGCAGCGCCTCGAGGAGCTCGTCCATCTGTCCCTGGAGCACCTGGTCGAGGTTGTGCGCGGTGAACCCGATCCGGTGATCCGTGACCCGATTCTCCTTGAAGTGGTAGGTGCGGATCTTCTCGGAGCGGTCGCCCGTACCCACCTGGCTCTTGCGGCTGTCGGCCCGCTCCTGGTGGATGCGCTCCTGCTGGACCTCGTACAGCTTGGTCCGCAGGAGCCGCAGGGCGCGGTCGCGGTTCTTGCGCTGGGACGACTCGTCCTGCATGCGGATCGTGATGCCCGTCGGCTTGTGCGTCAGGCGCACGGCCGAGCTCGTCTTGTTCACGTTCTGCCCGCCGGGGCCGCCGGCGCGCATGAACTCCTCCTCGATGTCCTGGGGGCGGATCTCGACGTCCACCTCCTCGGCCTCGGGAAGGACGGCCACCGTCGCGGTGCTCGTGTGGATGCGGCCCTGGGCCTCCGTCTCGGGCACGCGCTGGACTCTATGCACGCCCGACTCGAACCGGAGCGCCCGGAACACGCCCGCGCCGGAGAGCGAGAACGTGATGCTCTTGAACCCGCCGTGGTCGCTCGGGCTCCCGTCGAGGATCTCGAGGCGCCACCCTCGGCGCTTCGCGAGGTACTCGTACATCGTGAAGAGGTCCCGGGCGAACAGGGCCGCCTCGTCGCCCCCCGTGCCGCCGCGGATCTCGACGATCGCGTCGCGCTGGGCGTCCCCGTCGTCGGCGACGAGCATCCGCTTGAGCCGCTCGAAGGCGGCGTCGGCGAGCCCCTCCTTCTCGCGCGCCTCCTCGGCGGCGAGCTCGCGCATCTCGGGCTCGAGCGTCGCGTCCGCCGCCATGGCCTTCGCCGCGGCGAGATCGGACCCGAGCTTGACCCAGGTCTCGTACTCGGCCACGAAGGGGCGCAGCCCCCCCAGCTCGCGGGACAGCTTCGCGATCCGGGCGCCGTTCGAGGCGATCTCCGGGTCGGAGAGCTGCGCCTCGATCTCCTTCGCGCGCCGGGCCCGTTCGGCGAGGTTGCTCTCGATGCTCATGCGGGGGCTCCCACGGCCCCCGCGTGCTCACGAACGAGGGGCCCGGTCGGGGTGGGCGCTTCCTCCCCCTACTGCTTCGCGGGCTTGGCAGCCGGCGCGGCCGGCGCGGCGGCAGGGGCCGGCTTCGCGGCGGTGGCGTACACGCCGCCGTACTTCTTCTGGAACTTCTCGATGCGGCCGGCGGCGTCCACGAACTTCTGCTTGCCCGTGTAGAAGGGGTGCGACGCCGAGCTGATCTCGACGCGCAGCACGTAGTGATCGACCCCGTCGATGTTGCGGACCTCGTTCGACTTCTTCGTCGAGTGGGTCACGAACTCGTAGTGGGCGCTCGTATCCACGAAGACCACGGGGTAGTACGGGGGGTGGATGTCCTTCTTCACGGCGAGGTCCTCGGTCGTCGAGGCGGGCCCTGGAACACGGCGGGCCCGCCGGCGGCGGAAGGGCGAATGTAGGGCGTGACCGGCCGACCTCCCCCGTTTTCCCGACCCGGGCCCCGCTCCTCCCCCCGCGCCCCCCACCGTCCCCGTCGCCCCGCGCCCCCCACCGTCCCCGTCGCCCCGCCTCGATCCCACCCCCTACCGCATGCCACCCGGCGCCTCGGGGGTCTTGGGGGACTCGGGCACCGGCGCCGGGGGCCCGCTCTCGGGGGCGGCCGGGGGCGCAGGGACCGGAGCGGGCGGGACCCCGGGGGGAACGGTCGGGGGCGGCGGGGGCGGGGAGGGGGGCGTCCCCGCCTCCCCCATGGCGGACGGCGCCTCCGCCGGGGCGGGCGCCGGAGGCGTCGCGCCCGGGGCGGGGGGCACCGTGCCGCGGATGGGCTCGATCACGTCCCCGTCCCCCCGCACGAAGCCCATGGGCTTGCCGATCGTGCCGTCGGGCCGCGTGACCTTCACCTCCACCCAGTCGATGGGGCGGTCGGCGTCGTACATCTCGAACGCGCGGGTGGCGATCTCGAAGGCCAGGCCGGCGCCGTCCGGGTCGGCGGCGAAGCCCTCGCGTCGCGGCGCCACCTCGACGAGGAGGCCGAACTTGGCGTCGTCGGCGACCAGGTAGCGCGCCGCGCCACGCATGCGCGCGAGGCGGATCCGC
Source organism: uncultured Planctomycetales bacterium (assembly GCA_964546345.1). GTDB lineage: Bacteria > Planctomycetota > PLA2 > PLA2 > JAEUHO01 > JAYTCP01. The sequence goes on along the minus strand of CAZJJQ010000196.1, from coordinate 4,010 downwards.
GTGTCCGGCGCGAGGCGGGGCCGGAGCGCGTCGGTGAGCTCCTTCGCGTGGCGGATCTCGACGACGAACTCCTGCGTGTAGGTCCGGAACAGCCACACCATCGCCATGAAGGCGAACACCAGGATCCCGAGCGCAACGACCGTGGACTTACGCACGCGTCATCTCCGGGGGTCGGACGGGGCCGCCGCGGGGGAAGCGGCCCGCAGGTCGTCAAGCGCCCGCACGAGCGCCACCACCATCGGCACGGGCAGCCCTACCACGGTATCCAGCCGGCCGGTCCGGCGCACGACGAACCGCGCGGCCCCGCCCTGGATCGCGTACGCCCCGGCCTTGTCGAGCGGCTCCCCCGTCGCGACGTAGGCCGCGATCTCCTCGGACGTCCAGGTCCCGAACTCCACCTCGGCGAGGTCGGAGCCGCCGAGCACGGTGACCCCGTCCGTCACCGCGACCCCCGTCACGACCCGGTGCGTCCGGCCCGAGAGCGCCGCGAGCATGCGCCGGGCCTCGGCGGCGGTCCCGGGCTTGTTGAGGACCCGCCCGTCGAGGATCACCACGGTGTCCGCCCCGACCACCACGCGCCCCGGCGCGCGCGCCGCGCACGCGAGCGCCTTGCGGCGGGCGAGCAGCACGGGGACCTCGTCGGCGGCGGCCCCCGGGGGCGGGGTCTCGTCCACGTCCGGGGCGGGAGCGACCTCGAAGGGCACCCCCGCCGCGGCGAGCAGGGCCGCGCGGCGGGGGCTCGAGGAGCCGAGCAGGAGGGGCGGGAGGCCCGCCACCTACTTCTTGGCGGCCTTCTTCTTGTCGGCGGCCTTCTTCGCGGCGGCGGCGGCCTTTTCGCGCTTGGCCTGGTCGGCCTTCGCCTTCTTGGCGGCCTGCGCGGCGACCTTGTCGGCGGCCTTCTTGGCGGCGATCGCGGCGTCCTTGTTGGCCTTCGCCTGCATGATCGCGCGCTTCTTCGAGTCGGCCTTGAGCATGCGCTCGGCGAGACGGGCGGCCTTCGCCTCCGCGTCCTTGCGGCGCTTCTCCTCGGCGGCGCGGCGCGCCTCCTCCTTCTTGCGATCGATGGCCCGCTGCTTCATCTCCTCCTCGCCGTGCTTGCAGTTCGGCAGGAGGACGCAGGTCTCGCAGGCGGGGACCTTCGCGCGGCAGACCGCGCCGGCGTGGGAGCCGAGCGACCACGCGACCTGGAGGCGGTCCGCGGCCTTCACCTGCTTCTCGAGGGCCTGACGCACCTTCGCGGGCGTGGCGCTCCGCGGCAGGAGCCCGAGCCGGTCGAGCACGCGCGCCTCGGGCGCCATGAGCGCGAGGTGCTTGTCGCCGAGCGCGTGCTGGAAGATGGAGGCCGCGGGGCCGCCCATCGTGTGCGGGAGCTCCTTCAGGAACTTTCGCAGGTCGTCCGGCTCGCGCCCCCGCAGGGGCTCGAGGTCGAGCCCGTGCGTGCCGTCGAAGACGTCCTGGAGCGCGGTCCGCGCGGCGTCCGCGCCCTCCGCGGCGTGCGAGCCCATGCTCGGCTCGAGGACGGCCGTGAGCTCGGCGAGCGGCGAGACGCGCGCCTCGTTGAGGTCGAGGAACGACTCGGACAGCGCACGGGCCGCCCGACCGGCCTTCTCCCGATCGACCCACGCGGACAGGACGCCCACGAGGAGGTGGTCGAGCAGGGGGGCATCCGGGTGCTCGGCGCTCCGCGGCTTCCCGTAGAGCTTGCCGAGCACGTCGAGGGCCTCGGACAGCTTGAGGCGCTTCGCCATCGGGGTCTAGCCCTTGGCCTTCGCGGCCTTCGCGGGGGCGGCCTTGCGGCGGGCGGCGGCGCGCTCGCGGCGCGGGGCGTCCTTCGCCAGGCGGTCGCGCGTCGTCTTGGTCTTGGGGACCTCGATCTTGGCGCGCCTGAGGAAGGAGCGGACCGTGTCGCTGACCCGGGCGCCCTTGCCGAACCAGTGGGCCACGCGCTCGGCGTCCACCTTGAACTGCTTGGCCGGGTCCTTCTCCATGGGGTCGTACCAGCCCAGCGCCTCGACGGGCGGGCCGTCGCGGCGGGTGAGCATGTCCCACACGCCCACGCGGAAGTACGGCCGGTTGGTCCGGCCCTTCATCGACAGACGGATCACGAGCGGCATTCGGTGCTCCCTTGCGGTTCCTGGCGGACTACGACTTCTCGGCCTCGGGCGGCATCAGGTCGCGGACGTCGATGCCCTGGCGGCGCAGCGCCTCGATCTGCTTCTGCTTCTGCTTGTCCATCTGGCGCCCCGCGAGGCGCCCGAAGAGGCCCTTCGACTTCAGGTCCTTGACCTGCTGTCGCATCATCTTGAAGGCCTTCAAGAGCTCGTTCACCTCGGCGACCGAGGTCCCCGAGCCGCGGGCGATGCGCGCGCGGCGCTGCCCGTCGATGAGCTTCGGGTCCATCCGCTCCTTCACGGTCATCGAGCCGATGGCCGCCTCGAAGCGGACGAACTTCTGCGAGTCGTCGAGCTGGCTCATGGCCTCGGCCGGCACCTGGGCCATGCCGGGGAGGAGCTTCATCAGCCCCGAGAGGCCGCCCGCCTTGCCGCTCATGGCCCGGATCTGGCCGAGCTGGCTGCGGAAGTCCTCGAGGGTCCACGTGTCGCGGAACATCTTCTCGGCGGTGCGCTGGGCCTCCGCCTGGTCCACGACCTCCTGGGCCTTCTCGACGAGCCCGACCACGTCGCCCATGCCGAGGATGCGCTGCGCGACGCGCTGGGGCACGAACGGCTCGAGCGCGTCGAGCTTCTCGCCGGTGCCGACGTAGCGCACGGGCTTGCCGGTGATCTCGCGCAGCGAGAGCGCCGCGCCCGCGCGCGCGTCGCCGTCGGTCTTGCTGAGCACGAGCCCCGTGACCGCGAGGCGGCGGTCGAACTCGCGTGCGCTCGCGACCGCGTCCTGGCCCACCTGCGCGTCCACGACGAGCCAGATCTCGTGCGGGTTCGTCTTCGCGCGCACGTCGGCGAGCTCGTCCATCAGCTCGGCGTCGATGTGGAGGCGGCCTGCGGTGTCGAGGATCACGACGTCCCGGCCCGTCTCGATCGCCTTCGCGACGCCGCGCGCGCAGATCTTCTCGGGACGGCCGCCGTCCTCGAAGTAGACGGGCACGTCCACCTGCTTGCCGAGCACCTTGAGCTGCTCGATGGCGGCGGGGCGCTTCACGTCGGCCGCGACGAGGAGGGGCTTCTTGCCCTCCTTCTTGCGCAGGTGGAGCGCGAGCTTGCCGCAGGTCGTCGTCTTGCCCGTGCCTTGGAGGCCCACCATCATGAAGACCGTCGGACCCCGGTCGTTCCACGCGATCCGCCGGGGCTCGCCGCCGAGCAGCGCGACCATCTCGTCGAAGACGACCTTGACGAACTGGTCGGCCGGCGCGACGCCCGTGATCTGCACGAGGCCGACGGCCTTCGCCTTGACCCGCTCGACGAAGGCGCGCACCACGTCGAGGCCGACGTCGGCCTCGAGGAGCGCGGTCCGCACCTCGCGGATCCCGTCCTCGATGTTCTTCTCGGTGAGCTTCCCCGTCCGGCCGAGACCGGAGAAGAGCGAGGCGAAGCGCTGGGCGATGGACTCGAACAAGGTGGGCGGGACGGGACCTGGCGGCGGAAGGGGGGGGGCGGCGGGGGCCGGAGGGGGCGGGGCGGGAACGGAGCAGACGGGTCGGCGGGCGCTCGGCCGGGGTCGAACGCCAGGGCCGCGCAGGCACGCCTGGCGGCTAGGGGCACGACGGGCCGACCGAAACGGCGGATTGAACCATCGGGCGTCCGCCCGCCCTACCCTTGCCCCGGGCGGTGCCCCCCGGATCCCGTACCGGAGCTGACCGGCGCCTTCGCTACGGGCTGGTCCCTCCCGCCCCCGCCGCCCCCCCCCTCCTCGGCAGGGGCCTCCCCCCCCGGCGCCCGCCCCTCCCCCGCGGCCGGGGGTGCCCGGCCTAGTCGAGGGGGGCCGGGGTGCGGTCGGTGATGCGGCGGATGCGGGCCCCGAGGGTCACGAGCTTCTCCTCGATGCGCGCGTAG
>CAZJJQ010000195.1:0-7080 GCA_964546345.1 uncultured Planctomycetales bacterium | reverse complement strand
CGGGCGGCGGCTTCGGCGTGGGCGGGGCGCCCGGCCGCGTCCGCTCGCCGAAAACCGACGCGACGAGCCATCGCAGCGCGAGGCACGCGCCGAGGGCCGTGAACGCGTCCGCGACCGCGGCGACCAGCGTGGAGGCCGAAGCCCCGAACGCGAGGTGCAGCAGCACCGCCGCGACGAGGCCCGCGAGCACCGTGCGCCACGGCGAGAGCCGGCCCCACGCGATCACGGCGAGCCCCCCGGCGAACGCGAGCAGCCCGAGCAGGAGATACGCCCGCTCCCGACCCGCGCGCGAGGTCAGGTCGAGCTCGAGCGCGCCCCCACCCCCGACGCGGCTCGCGGCCACCACGTTCGGGGCCAGGAACACGGGCACGTCGAGCGAGAGCTGTCCCTTGCGCGCGCGCCCCGATTGGGTCGCACCGCGGCGATCCTCGTCCGCGTTCCCGCCCTCTCCGGCCCGCCCCTGCGGCTTGCCCGGCTTCCCGTCGCCGCTGCGGTCCCCGGCACCGGGACCACCGTCGGCCACGGGGGCGTCGGAGGGAGGCCTGGGGGAGGAGGGGGGCGCGGGGGGAGGGACGGTCGCCGGGGTCGGCGTCGGCGGGGGCTCCGCCGCGGCCGGCGGCGGCATCTCCCGCGCGAAGCCGTCCCTCGGCTCCTCCGCCTTGCTCTTCGGCACGACGTCGGCCTGGTGGACCTGCTCGGTCTCCTCGGGCGTCGGCGGCACCTCGAAGTCCCCCTCCTCTCCGGGACGCCCTCCCTCTCCGCCCCCCATCGGCAGGGAGCCCGAAGCTGCGCGGCCGCCACGACGCGGCGAGGCGGCGCGTCCGACCATGACGGCCTCGGAGGCGGGCGCCCCAGCCGTCGCCCCCTTCAGCGCGACGCTGTCGAAGAGGGCGAAGATCCACGGACCCCGGAAGGGGGCCGCCACATGCCCCGCCGGCAGCAGGTCGCCGCTCACCCCGGTGATGAGGAGATCGGGCTCCACCCCCACCTCCTGCGTCGTGTGGAGCACCTCGAGCCCCGGGAATCGCGGAGCCTCGACGCGCACGCTCCCCGACGGCGGGCCGTCCAGGCGCGTCTCGTACGTGAGCGCCACGAGCACCCGGGGCGCGCGGTTCGTGCCGGTGGGCAGCGTCGCGGGCACGGTCAGCAGGAGCGCGCCGCTCGGGCTCACCAGCGGCTTCACCGGGACGCCCCCCACCACGGCGCCGATCAGGGTGCTCCTCGCCGGCAGGCGCACCTCCACGAACTGGCGGTCGATGTTGAACAGCGTCATCTCCGCCCGCGTCCGCAGGATCCCCTCGCGGGACACCGCCGTCCGGAGCGCGACCTCCGTGGCGATGGCGCCGAGGACCGCGGCGCCGCCGTGTTTGCGCACGGCGAGGGCGACGCCCTCCCGCGTGGAGGGCAGCCGCAGCACCTCGAGCACGCCGAGCGGTTCGATCGCGGCCTCCGCCGGCGCCTCCGCCACGTCGAGGACGCGCACGTCCGGCGTCGCGGAGAGGCCCGGCAGGCTCACCTCGAGCCCCGCGCTGCGCCGCACGACGAGGAGCCGTTCGGCTCGTTCGAGGGGCGCCCGGGCCAGGAGCGGCCGGTCGGCCTCGAGCGTCCAGTCGTCGGCGTCGCGGTCGAGGAACCAGGACGCCGTCACCACGAACGTGCCGAGCGCCCGGCGCTCGAGGTCGAGCTGCCAGCGGTCGTAGCCTGCGGGGACGTCCTTGGGCCTGCGCTCGCCGACGAGCCGCGTGGCGACGCGCAGCGACGGCGCCTGCACGTCCACCTGGTCGCCCGCCCACGTCGGCAGGTCGAGGAACAGCCGCAGGACGCCGGCCCGCTGGATGCGGTACACGGCGCGCGCCGACAGGTCCACACGGCGCGGCCCCGGGTGCAACACCGTCACCACGTCCGCCTCGACCCACGGGTCTCGCCGCGCCACGTCGAGCGCCACGGAGGGTGCGGGCCCGTCCACCCGGTAGCCGTACACGAGCCCCGTCGAGGAGAGCCCGCGGGCCGTCAGGTCGGCCGCCCCCACGGCGACGAGGTCCTTCGCTCCCCCGTCGAGGACCTCGAAGCCCGGATCGGCGCCGACCGCGACGTAGGCCTCCTCGCGGGCCACGCCCGCGGACGGGACCGAGAACGGCACCGCGACGTGGTCCTTCTCCGGGAGCCAGTCGGTGCGCGCGCGCTCGAGGGTCGCCAGGAGGCGCAGCTCGCCCCCGACCGGCACGCCCTTGCCGAGCGTGATCTCCACGCGCCCGTCGGCGGTCACGTCGCGCGTGAAGCCCGTCGTCACGCCGTCGATCGAGAGCTCGCGGAGGTCGAACTCGCGCGGGAAGCGGGGGCTGAGGCGATAGAGCGTCCCCTCCACCACGCGATAGGTCACGATCGCGAAGAGCGTCTGGCCGGGCTCGGCGAGGCTCAGGTAGTACGTGCCCGACGCGTCCACCCGGAGCGTCCCGGGCTCCACGTCGATCGAGAGGCCCGCGTCCGCGCGCGCGAGCGCGTAGCGCAGGACGCCCGCCGACACGCGGGGGTCGCCCCCCGCCGGGACCCGCCGCCCGCCGGACACGCGGACCGCCCGCGCGTTCACGTCGGGCCCGAACCGCACGGCGGCCTCGCCGCGATGCCGCACCGCCCCCGCCGCGCGCACCTGGGGCAGGTCGATGCCCCGTCCCGGCGTGAACGGCCGCTCGGCCACGACGAGCACCTCCAGGCGCCCGAGCACCGCCTTCTCCAGGCGGACCCTCACCTTGCGGCGATCGTCGGACCGCGAGAAGCCCGTGACGCCGGGCCCCTCCACGGCGTGGACCGCGAGGTCCGGGTCCACCTCGAGCGACAGGGAGTCCGCCGGCGTGCGCAGGAGGTCCGCGCGCACGACGCTGCGCACGGCGATCACCCCGTCCGCGACGGTGTAGAGGGTGCTCACCTCCGCGTCGAGGATCGCGGGCCCCTCGGTCCCCTTCGCCGACGGGGTCCACTCGATCTCCAGGTGTCCCCCCCGCGACGGCCGCGTCCGCACGACGCTCGAGCGCTCCGCCGGGGTGGTCACGGTCAGCGGCGCGCCCTCGCCGAGGAGGGTCGCGACCACGCCGGGCGGGAGCGTCACCGCGAGCGACATCGCCGCGGGATTGGGCAGCCACAGGTCCAGCCGGCGCGCGGCGCCGCTGCGGCTCGGCACCGCCGAGCCCTTCACGGTCACCCGCCGCACGCCCGGGCCGTCGAGATGGAGGCGGCCCGCGCCCTCGCGCACCTCGTACCGACCGGGGCCCGCGTCGCCCTCGGCCTCGACGAGGAGGCTCTCGAAGGCCACGCCCCCCGCGTCGAAGCCCACGGACCTCGGGCCGGGGGCGAGGCTCCGGACGCGGTAGACGAGCTCGAACCGCCCCGCGCGTTCGTCGGTGAGGTCGAGCGTCCCGTCGCCGGAGAGCCGCACGACGTCCTGCGGCGGGGCCGCGTCGGGTCCCCCGTCCTTCGCGCGGGCCGCGTCGAGCAGCGCCCGGTACTCGTCGTAGCGCAGGATCACGCTGCGCCCCTGGCCCCGCAGCAGCACGTCGAGCTCGTCGGTCGGAACGTGCACCACGGTCGGGATCGCCGGAGGGGGAGGAGGAGGCGGCGGCTTGACCTTCGGCGCAGGCGTCGGGGAGGGAGGGGGCGCCGGGGAGGGAGGCGGCACGTCGGCGCCGGCCACCGGCGCGCCGCGCAGCGAGGCGGCGAGGGCGAACGCGAGCAACGCGCAGGCCCCGAGACGGGACGGGCGCAGGCGGCTCACGCGACACCCCCACCCGTCGTCGGCGGCGGGGCCGGCGGCGGAGCGCCCTTCGGGGCGGCGGGGGTGCGTCGCGCGGCCTTGCGACGTGCGCGCGCGTCTCTGAGGCTCCCCAGCCAGCTGAGGGCGCCCGAGAGCAGGACGCCGACGAGCATCGCCGTCAGCACGGCCGACATCCCGGGCCCCGAGGGCAGGAGGAGCAGCAGGATCGCCAGGAAGGGGGCGAGGAACGCGATCGCCTCGCCTCGTCGCGCGCCCGCGAGCGCGCGCGCGAGGAGCCGGGCGCCCACGTAGGCCAGCACGAGCAGGGCGAGCCGCAGGAACAGGAAGCCCGTCGGGTCCACGCTCGTCACGCTCACCGAGCCCGTGCCCGTGCGGTTGCTGAAGAGGTGGGCCGTGCCGTCGGCCTGGACCTGGAACGGGCTGCCCTTCTCGAGGTCGTCCACCATGCGCGCGAGGTCGATGGGCGTCCCCTCCGGCGCCCGGCGCCAGAGGCCCGCCGCGCCGCCGAGGATCCGGAACGCCCACGAACGCGGGCCGTCCGTGCGGGTCACGTCGCCGCCGAAGGCCGTGATCTCGCGCTCCTTGGGCACGTACACGCGCCAGGTGAGCAGGTCGCCCGTCACCCGCAGGGGGATCGGGCTCGCGACGCGGACCGTCTGGAAGAACCAGCCGCTCCGCTCGACGTCGTGGTCGAACGCGAACGCCACGAGGAACGCCTGGTCCTTGCCGAGGTTGGCGAGCAGCGGCAGCCGCACCGTCCCGTCCTCGCCGCGGCGGGGCGTCTCGGACCGCCCGTCCACGCTCACCGCACGGATGTTGCTGCCCTCGGGGAGCCGCAGCTCGAGGTACTGACGGTCGTTGTTGCGCACGACGAGGAACGCCTCGGTGGTCGCGCGCCCCTCGGCCGGGACCACCGTGTTGAGGTGCATGTGGGCGACCACCACCTCGGCGACGGGCTCGTACTCGTGCTTCGTGACGCGCAGCACGGCGGCGTGCTCGGGGTCGTAGGAGCGGAACGCCAGGAACGTCTCGGGCGCGCCGAGCGCCGTGACGCCGGCCAGCTCGCGCGCGTCGATCTCCTCGCCGCGCTCGACCCGTGCCGTCGCGACCTCGAGCAGCGGGTCACGACGGACCGCCGCGTGCAGCGTGACGTTCCCGAGGGGCTTGCCGTCCGGGCCGAGGGGCACGAAGACGGGGAGGGCCACCGAGCGCGATGCGCCCGCCGCGAGCGGCGTCTCGGGCACGTCGTCCACCACGAGCACGGCGTCGATCCGCCCCTGGCGCGGCGCCGCGAGCCGCAGCGTCCACGCGGTGCGGGTCGGCCTCCAGTCCGCGGGAGCGCCCTCGGGCTTGGCCTCCGCCACGGGCCCCTCGAGCTCCATCCCGACCTGCTTCGGCGCGAGGTGGACCCGTCCCGCGAGGTCGGCCGGCCCACGGAAACGGAACGTGTCCACGCCGCGGAACTGCACCTGCCACACGAGGCGCACGTCCAGCTTGGTGCGGTCGGGCTCGAGCCGGAGCGCCGTCTCCACGGCGCCCGTCACCGTCGCGGCCTTGCGCTTGAGGGCGAGCCCCAGGCTCACGGGCCCCTCGCGATGCTCGAACCGGGACACGAGGGGCGGGGTCACGCCCGGGATCGGCGGCGGCTCGAGGGCCGCGGGCGCGTCGGCCTCGAGGACCGTGAGCCCGACGCGGCCCGTCTCGCGCCGGTCGAGCGCCGGGTCGGCGTGCAGCGCGACGTAGCCGCGGACGTGCTGCGCCCCGCGCACGCGCGCGAGGGGGACGTCCACCGTCGCCTCCTTGCCGTCCTCCTCGGGCACGAGGAGGGGCACCCGCCCGGCCACGACGATCGTCGCCGGCCCCAGCAGGCGGTCGCGGAACGCGACCTTGAGCACGACGCCCCCCGCCGTGCCCGGGATCCGCGTCCAGTCGTCCAGCTCGGCCCCGGAGACGGCCACGTCGGTCACCTCGAGGGCGCCGGGCACGTCGAGCTCGACGCCGAAGATGCCGGCCCGTTCGACGAGCACCTGGGCGACGACGCGGACGTCGATCCCCTCCGGGCGCAGCGCGACGCGCTGGCCCACGGTCGAGGACACGCGGGGGACGAGCGCCTCGACGACGGCCGTCACGGCGCCCGGACGCCCCGAGTGCCGCCAGCCGAACGCCTTGCCCGGGGTCGCCGCCTGGAGCGGGGCGGGAAGCGCCGTCAGGTCGATCTGGACGAGCCCGGGGGTCGCCTTCGGGTCGGCCTTGACCCCCTCCGCGGTCCGCAGGCGCACGAACCCGGTCTCGCGCTCGAGCCCTTCGACGCCCACGAGCGGCAGGCCGAGCTCGGCCGGCAGGTCCTTCACGGCCCGCTCGAGGCCCACCCGCACCGCCCACGTCTCCTTCACCGGCTCGCGCAGCGCGATCTGGATGCGGTCGCCGGCCGCGTTGCGCTCCCACGTCCGGATGCCGTTGCCCTCGACGTAGAGCACCACCGCGTCGGCGGGCACCACGAGGGTGAGGGCCTCGAGCGGCGCGCGCAGGATCGCGAGCGCGGCGCCGAAGTCGGTGCGCACCACGCCGCGGTCCACCAGCACGTCCGCCGTCTCGGCGCCGAACACCAGGGGGGCGACCTTCGCCGCCTCCTCCGGCCGCCGGCGCCAGGTGAGCTTCACGTCCGTCGCGGGCCCGAGGTAGACGAGGAGCTCGGTGTCGCCCTCCTGCGTCACGCCGCTGCTGCCCGCGAGGCGGGGCGACGCCTGCACGTCCGTGTCCACGCCGGGCACCCGCAGCGAGAGCCGCGCGAGGGGCACCGGCGGCAGGGTGAGGGCCGCGACGTGCGTGTCGCCGCCGAGCGGCGCCCCGACCCGGAAGACGAGGTCGAGCCGGCGGGGCCCCACGCCCTCGAGGAGCAGGTCGTAGCCCTTCTCCGTGGGCTCGAGGAGCGCGGGCGTCCCGCCGATCGCCGCCTGCTCGATGCCGACCCCCGCGAAGTCGAGCGGCACGCGCTGCCACCCGGGCGAGAGCACGTCCACGTCGAGCTGCGCCGTGAACCGGATCGACTCCCCGTCGGCGACGCCCTGGTAGACCGCCGAGCGCACGGCCGCCGCGATCGGCGCCCGCGCGGGGTCGTCGGGCATCCGGTACGCCTTCTCCCACAGCGCCCGGAACTCCGGGAACGGCACGAAGACGCCCTGTCCCTCCTTCTCGAACACCTTCGCCAGGTCCTTGAAGGGGACGTAGATCTTGTGCAACTCGGGCTTCGCCGGGGTCGCCGGCGCCGTCGAAGGCGGAGGCGCGGGATCCGCCGGGGCGGAGGAAGCGGGGGG
>CAZJJQ010000194.1:0-7114 GCA_964546345.1 uncultured Planctomycetales bacterium | reverse complement strand
ACGTGGTTGCGCGGGTGCGTGATCATCACGAGCGGTCCCCGGTCGTCCACGGTGCGTCGGACGATCGAGAGGTCGTCGCCGTCGAGGCGCACGACGGCGTAGCCCGCGGCCCCGCCCTCCGGGTCGCCCACCGACCGCGTCGCCACGTAGACGTTCCGCCCGTCGTTGGCGATCTGCCCGTAGTGGGTGTGGCCGGTGAACACGCCGACGATCGGCCGCGTCTGCACGGTCTCGCGCCACGCCGCGAGGCCGGGGCCGTCGTAGCTCTCGCCCACCTTGAAGGGGTAGTGGTGCTGGAAGACCACGACCCGCTCGCCCCTGTCGATCGCCGTGTCCACCTCGTAGCGGAACCAGAGGGCCTGGGCGCTGCTCATCCCGATCGGGTGGAACTCGTGGGTGTTGAGGAGGATGAACCGGAAGCCCTTCAGCGAGAACGCCCGGTGCGTGGCGCCGATCTCGGCACGGAACGCGTGGCAGCCGCCGTCGTGATGCGCGTCGTGGTCGCCCACGAGCGCGTACCACGGCCCGTGGAGCTTGCCGGTGAGCTCGTGGAACAGCGGCCACTCCACCTCGCGCGCGTGCTGCACGTTGTCGCCGGGGAACTGCGTGAAGTCGGGCTTCACGACGGCGTCGATCTCCTCGACGAGGTGGTGCGCGGCGCGGTGGTTGGGCCGTCCCGGCTCCTCGAGGTGGAGGTCACCGACCCAGGCGAAGACGACGGGGGAGGGCGCAGGGCTCATGGCAGGAGGTCCTCTCGGTCGAAGGGGCGCCGCGGGGAAGCTCGCCGCGGTGCGGACTGGGTACCCGATCCCGTGCGGGCGCGCGCCGGGATCAGCGCGCCCGTTGCATGGTGAACTCGATCCACGTGTTGCCGTCGGACGTAGCCTTGCCGACGAGGGCGCCGCCGCGGACGACCGCGACCAGCGTGTCCGGGCCCATGGCGCTGCTCTGGCCCGTCGCGACGTTCTGGATCACCTTGCTCGTCCCCTTGAGGATGAGCACGCCCTCCTCGGACCGTTCGCCGGCGAGGACCTGGAGGACGCGGAAGGTCGCCGTGCCGCCCTGGACCGGGACCTCCACCTCCGCCTCGGTGCCGGCCTTGTAGCCGTCGCCGTCCTGCGCGATGGTGAGCACCACCGGGTAGCGGACCACCTGCCCCGTCGCCGCCAGGCGCTCCTCGATCGTCATCGTCCAGCGGCCGAGGTAGGGATCCTCCTGCTCCGCGGCGGGCGGCGCCTCCGGCGGGGTCTCCTCCGCGGGCGGGGTCTCGGGCTGCGGCCGGTCGGTGGCCGGCTTCTCGGTGGCCGGCCCCGTCGAGAGCCCCCACTCCTTGAGGATGTTGGCGGGCAGCGACTCGAGGTCGGGGCTCGTGACGCCGCGCGTCCACATCGACTGCACGTCCACCAGGATCAGCGTGCCCGACCTCCGCTGCTTGTCGAGGTCGCCCATGGCGAGCTCGACCGCCTTCGAGAACGGGATGACGCCGCCGCCGTCCACGACCCCGCCCCGCGTGGCGCCCGTCGCCTCCACCGCCAGCATCCGACCGCTGCCGGGCAGCTCGAACACCGGGAAGCAGTGGCCCGGCCGGAGGGCCAGGTAGGGGCGGATGCCGAGGGAGTTGGCCATGGCCGCGTAGCAGATCGCCACGTCGATGCACGTGCCGCTCTTGTCGCGCAGCACGTCGCGCGGGAACTTGACGTTCTGGACGAACATCTCGTTGAAGCTGACCGACCGGTCCAGCAGCCCCGGCGGGTGCTGGTAGGTGAACCCGTTGTGGAGCCACAGGTCGTAGATCGCGTTGAGCACGTCCACGGTGCTCTGGTCGCTCTGGCCCGCGCCGACGCCCTTCGCGAGCCGGCTGGCCATCGCGGAGAACTCCTTGACGGGCAGGTCGTCCGGCGTCACCCAGGCCGAGACGAAGGGCGCGTTCGTCACGTTCTCGACGTAGCGCGCCGACTGCTGCGCGTCGCTCGTGCCCTGGAGCACGAGGTCGTGGCCGCCCAGCAGGGTCACCTTGCGTCCGTCCGAGTCGGTCTTCGTCTGGCCGGCGAGGTCGGTGTACGACCACTCGGCGAGGATCTGCGCCGGCGTCGCCGACTGCAGCCGGGAGATCTTGGCCTCCAGCACGGGGTGATAGCGGCTGACCAGCGTCTGTCCCGGCACCACCTCGGGGAAGCGGTCCCACGGTGACCACTCCGAGTACCCCTCGACCTTGTAGCGTACGCGCACGTCCTTGATGACGCTCGTGCCCGCGTTGGTCAGGCGCGCCTTCGCGAGCCACATGTTCGCGAAGTCCTGGTCGCGTCCGTACACCTTGTAGATGGCCGTCATCAGGCGCGGCTTGACGTCGAGCTCCATCGCGAGCTTCGCGGGCCCGGTCCCCTCCGCGCGGGTGATGCGGTAGTGGATCAGGTGCTTCCCGCCGTCCCAGCCCGTCTCCGTGGCCCCCGCCGGCAGGCGGAAGCGGAACTGCCCTCGGAACGAGATGTCGTCGCCCGCGGGACGCGTGTACGTGCCGAACTGGTAGAAGAAGAACGTCGGGCGGTCGCCGTCCACCTTGTCGTTGATGAACTCGAAGGCCGGATCGACGGGGATCTCCCAACGCCCGTCGCCCAGGTTGCGCGCGGCGTTGACCTGCTTCAGGTCGAGCACCGCGTCCGTGGTGGCGTCGTCGTACCGCGCGCTGGTGCCGCTCGCGAGCTCGATGTTCCCGCGGCGCATGCCGAGGTCCATCAGCAGCCGGCTCGGCTCCGGCACCAGCCGCTTGACGAACTGGTAGGTCATCGGCGCGAAGTCGAGCACGACCTTCCCGTCGCCGGCGCCCGTGGGCAGCACGTCCACCGTGACGTCCACCTTTGCGATGCCCTGGGCGGGCTCTTCCGCCCGCGCCGGCAGCGCCGAGAACAGGAGGGCCGCGGCCGCGAGCCCGAGGAGCGATCGGGAGATACGCATGGAGTCGCCTCCAGGCCGGGGGTGGTGAGCCTCCCCGCGTCCATGGGATTCGGAAGCCGCGGATGATACGGAGCCCCTACAGCCGATTCCACCCCCCCCCGGGGACTCCGCGCGCCTCCGACCCGAGGGGGAGGAGGGGGCTCCTCACGGCGCCGTTCGTGACAGGGTGGCGGCCTCCGGAGCGGGGTCGGAGGAACGGTCCGAACCAGGTCCATCCCTGCAACGCGATGCTGTAGAGCGCGACGCGGCGCGATCCTCTCCGGGGGAGGGTGGGGGCGCGGGGGAGGGGGCGACAGGAACGACGGGGGCCGGGAGCGACCGTGCCGGGTGGTGGAGTTGACCCGTGTGCGGTACGTTCACCTCATGGCCCGATCCCGCACGGCGCTGAGCGTGCTCGGTGCGGCGGTGGTCCTGCTGGCGGGTGGGGGGCTGGCGGGCCGCTTCGGGCGGGCGGGGGATCCGGGAGACGGCGGAGGTGGTCCCGGCCTCGACGCGGCCGCCGCCGAGGCGCTGCGCGACCCGATGAAGGACCCCGAGGGCGTGAGGGCCGCCCTCGCCCGCGCGCGGGCGCTCGTCACCGATCGGAAGGCCCTCGCCGAGGCCATGCGCAGGAACGGCGTCGAGGTCGAAGGCGCCGTGGGCCTCAAGGCCGAGGGCTGGGGCGGCATCGAAGGCGGCGCCGCCGTCGGCAACACGGGGGGCGGGGTCTCGGCGGGCGTGCGCGACTTCAAGTGGAAGGGAGGCGCGGGCGCGAACGACCGCATCCTCTCGAGCGGCACCGAGGTGACCGCGTTCGTCTTCCCGGACGGCACGCGCCTCAAGCGCGTCTACCAGGTCGGGCTCGAGTACGCCGACAACCGCTCCTACCTCGAAGCGATGGGCCTGGACGCGGGCAACCTGCCCGGCATGCAGACCGCGCAGAAGCTCATGCGCACCGCCCTCGACAGCGTCGCGCCGGCCCCCGCCGCCCCCCCGAGCCCCGCCGCCCCCGTCGCTCCGCCCGCCGTCTTCGACGCCGTGCGCGGTGCGCTCTACGACGACCTCCCCCCGCTGTTCCGCGCCGCGACGAAGTTCTCCCACTACGAAGTGCGCTCCGGCTGGGTCATCGAGGATCCGACGGGCAAGGTCTCGGTGTCGCACGTCCAGGTCGAGCGCCGCGCGGCCGGGGCCGATCCAGGGGAGGTGACGCGTTGGGAGGAGACGTCGGCGGGACTCGACCTCGACGTCGAGCTCCCGGTCGAGGTCGGGAAGGTGGGGGCGACGGGGGCCGTGGCGATCAAGTGGTCCCACGGGAAGACCGTGCCGCCGCCGAGCGCCGAGCAGCGGGCCATGGCCGACGCCATCGAGCGCAACGACCGGGCCGCGCTCGTGTCGCTCCTGCGGGCGCGGCTCGCGCCCATGCTCGAGCCCTCGCGCGTGCGCGAGGCGCTGCGGGCGCTCGACGCCGCGGGGAAGGCCGCGGCGGGCGACGTGCGCCGCATCGTGGGGCTGCCCGCGCCCGAGGTGGGCGGCGTGTCGCTGCAGTACGACCCGGAGATGCTCGCCACCGCGATCCCGCCGCCGGAGGCCGCACGGCTCCTGACGCGGCTGGTGGACGGGATGGCGGCGGGCTCCGAGGGCTTCGTCGTGACCGGGCGGGACGAGCGCCTGCGGCTCCTGGCCGTGAGCCTGCGGGGCCTCCTCGACGGCGGGGCGACGACCGTGGGGAGCCTGGCGCGGCTCCGCGGCGCCGTCGTCGATCCCGCGGGCGACGTCCTGCTCCTCGGGGAGGAGGACGGGGACGCGCCCATCGATCTCGACGTGCTCACGGTCGCGGCGCGGGCCATCGGGAAGGACGGGACGTGGCCGTACGTCTCGCTCGACCCCGATCCCGCCGACTTCGCGGGCCCGCAGCGCGTCCGCGTCGGCGGCGTGCCCGACGCGATGCGCGGCACCGCCTTCGTGCGCACGCTGCTCGAGGCCGACTACGCGATGAAGCGCATCGGCCTCGGCGTGGACGCGGTGGACGTCGAGGGCTTCCGCTCCTGGCGCGACCATCTCGCGGCCGACGTTCCCGCGCCGGGCGCCGCCACCGCGACGCGCGCCTGGCTCGTGCCGATGCCCTCGACCGTCGCGGACGTCTGGATGCACCGGGTCGGCGAACGCCGCGTGATCCTGTTCGACTCGCGGGTGCAGGTCCTGTCGGAGGCGATGAAACGCGTCGAGGGGCTCCTCGTCGGGACCGGCGACGCCTCGCCCGAGGCCGACGCCGCGGCCGCCGACTTCACCCGCTGCTACGACGCCCTCGCCGAACGCCGGCCCGTCTTCCGCGCGCTCGCCGGCGCCTTCGACTGCGCGAAGCTCGCCGCGATCCTCGCCCGCGAGCGGCTCACGCACCCCCTCCTCGACCGGCTCGCGGCCCGCACCCCGCGTCCCGTCGAGATCCCGGCGTCGTATGCCGGCATCGGGCCCGTGCCGGTGGCGGGGACGTCCCTCCTGCTGTCGGGCGGCGTCGAAGCCCGCGTGCGCCTGCGCGCGAAGGACGTGCGAGCCTCCACCGCCCTCGCGCCGCTCGCCGACGCGAAGGCGGGCGCCGGCGTCACCGCGACCTTCCCCGCCACGGTGCCGCTCTCCGGCCGCGACCTCCTCGACGTGCGCGCGGACGTGCTGGTGGGCCGCGCGTTGCGGCTCCTCAAGGACGGCCACCCCGAGGAGGCCGAGCCGCTGCTCGCCCGCGCCCTCGAGGACGACCCCTCCTGCCCAATGGCGCGGGCCCTGCGCGCCGTGGCCTCCGTCGGCAAGGGCGACGTCGAGGGTGCGCTCGCCGACGTCGAGACGGTGCTGCCCGACCTGCCCGAGATCCTGGGGCTGCGCGGCCTCCTCCGCACGCTGCACGGCGACCTCGCGGGCGGCAAGGCCGACGCCGACGAGGCCCTGCGCCGCTTCCCCGACGACGAGGCGATCCTCGGCTGGGCGGCCGAGACGCGTCTGCTCTCGGCCGACTTCGCCGGCTGCGAGGACCTCCTCGCGCGTGCGCTCGCGCGCGACCCCACGAACACCGGCTACCGCATCCAGTGGACCCAGCTCGACACGTTCCACCGCCTGGGCCCGACGCAGGCGCGCGAACGGGCCCGCTTCTTCCGCGAGGTGCCCCACGCGCTCTGGGAGGACCTCCAGGACGGCAGCGCCGCGATCCTCGCGGCGGATCCCCTCCGCTCCGTCGCCGTCCTCTCCCGCGCGCTCGACCGCGCCAAGGCCGCCGAGGGCAACCCCGCCGTGCGCGCGCTGTTCCTCCGCGAGCGCGCCGAGGTGCTCCTCTCGAGCGCGAAGCGCGTCGCCGCGAAGGTGCCCGGCGTCGCCGGCGATCCCGTCGCGGAGGCCCGCGCCCTCCTCGACGGCGTGGCCGCCCGCCACCCCGACTGGATCACCCCCCGCCTGCTCGCCATCTCGGTCGCGGGCCCCGGCGGCGACGACGGCGCCGAGGCGATGCTCGACCGCATCCTTGCGGGCGGCGCCACCGACCCCCTCCTCGACGACTTCGCCGCCCAGGTCGGCTCCGGGCGCGTCGGGACGTGGGCCGCCCTCACGGTCTGGCGCCGTGCCACCGAACGCGGGGTCGCGGTCACCCGCCTCACCCCGCTGCTCGACCGCGTGATCGCGGCCTGCGGCGAGGGCGTCGAGGGCGACCTCTTCCGGGCGATCCGCGCGGGCCTCTTCCGCGAGAAGCAGGCCTTCTTCCCCCTCGGCGAGCGCCTCCGCGCGCTCCCGCTCCCCCCCGATCCCGACCCCGTCCGCCTGCTCGCCATCGTCACCGCGGCCTCCCTCTACCTCTCGGCGCCCCCCGACCCGGCCGCCCGCGCCCAGCACGAAGCGGTGCTCCTGCGGTTCCTCGAGGTCACCGACGTGGACGAGCTCAACCCCTCGCAGGCGGGGCTGGTCGCGATGCTGCGCATGGCCTGCCTGATGGGCCTCGGCGAAGCCCTCGCCGGCGGCTCCGCCACCGCCGAGCGCTTCGAGCGCCTCCGCACCGACCTCGTCAACGCCCGCACCGACGTCGCCACGGTCCGCGCGGCCCTCGCCGAAGCCCCCCGCGACGTCGCGCGCTCCCTCGCCCCCCGCCTCTCGCCGTTCGCCGCCGGCTTCGTCGCACACGCCTACGAACGCAAGCTCCCCGTCGCCGCGC
>CAZJJQ010000193.1:0-7180 GCA_964546345.1 uncultured Planctomycetales bacterium | reverse complement strand
ACGGGGATCCAGCGGTCCCCCTCCCGGAACTGCGCGTAGCAGTGGTACCCGCAGGCGTCGCACCCCTTGTGCTCGCCGGCGAGGGAGATGGACGAGATCCAGCGCGCGGGGATGCCCGCGGCCCGCGAGATGGCGATGAACTTGGACGCGAAGTCGGAGCAGTTGCCCTTGCCGAGGTCGCAGGCGCGCTCGAAGTCGCCCTTCCCCCAGCCCGGCTCGACCTTGTCGTACGCCATGCTCTGGAGCACGTGGTCGTAGATCACCTTCGCGCGCTCGCGCACCGGGGTCGCCGCATCGGCGACCCCCAGCGACTCCGCGAGGAGGCGGGCCTTGCCGTCCACCTTCGCCAGGGTGTCCGACTTGAGGTGCGCGTCGAGGAGGGCCCCGCGGCTCTGCCCACGGTCCTCGGTCCGTTCGACGACCGCCACCCACTCGACCACCGTCTCGGTGGGTCGGGCGTGGAAGGCCAGGTGGAGGTAGCGGTTGCCCGTGTCCTTGTCGAAGGTCCGCTCGGCCTCGAGGGGCGAGGTGACGTCGAGCGACCGGACGACCTGCACGTCGTCCTGATAGGGGGTGGGGATCCAGGCCTCGACCTTCTTCGAGCCCTCGGGCGCCGCCGGGATCACGGTGCGGAAGGTCACCCGGAAGTACTTCTTCGCCGGGGTGGCAGCTTCCGGGGCCCCCCCGGTACCCCCGGCCTGCGCGACGGCAGCCGGGAGGCCGAGGGACAGGGCCAGGGAGAGCGTGAGAACCGAGGGGCTGAGGCGCATGACGGGTTACTCCTACGAGCGTCCAGCCGACGAACGTGCCCTCCCGGTTCCTATTCCCGACCACTCCGGTCCGATTCCCCTCCCCCTCGGCCTCCCCCCGGCGTTCAGCCCCGCCTCCTCTGCTCCGGCACCTCTTCTTCTGGTACGGCGCCTCCCAGGTGGCTCGCAACCGGGGGAGGTGACCGTACTCGATGGGGAAGAAGCCGGAAGCAGAAGGTCTTGATGATCGGAACCCATGGCCGCGAATGGACCTACGTCGCCCCCAAGCCCGCGGATCGCAAGGAGCCCCTGCTGTCTTTGTCTTCTCCTCTCCTCTCTCGTCTCTTCCGCCCCGCCCGCCCCCTACGCCAACCCGCCTCCCGCGGCCCCTCCGCCACCCGCCGCACCGTACCTCTTCGGAGACCGCGCCCCGCCAGGGGCCTCGCAAGCGGTTCCGACGAGGGCGTGTCCGCAGGACACGTCGAGGAGGAACCCGAGGAGGAGGAGTCTGCGTCGACGAGGGAGGCCCAGGGACGCGCTGCGCGGCCCTCGGCCTCCGCGATGCATGGCCCCTCGCGGGCGCGGTCGCCCTCTACCAGAGGTGGCGGAGGCGGTGGGAGATCCAGCTCCACAGCTTCGGATCCGCGTACGCCGGGACCCACGCCTCGTGGCCGACCCCCTTCAACACGAGGAGCCGGGAGGTCCCGCCTCCGGCCCGGTGGGCCGCCTGGAGGGAGTAGGGGTGCCGCAGGGGGATCACGGGGTCCTCCGAGCCGTGGTACGCGCGCACGGGCACCCGGGCGAGCCGGCCCGCCTTCCCCGGCCACCCGTGGAAGGGCGGGATGGACGCGCAGATGGGCACCGCCGACGCGAACCGCTCGGGCGCGGCCGCGGCGAGCAGCCAGGTCCCCACGCCCCCCATGCTCGGCCCCGTGACGTGGACGCGCCGCGGGTTCCCCCGCAGCAGGGGCACGAACTCGTCGAGCAGGGCGAGCAGGGTCAGGATGTGGCGCGCCCACGAAGACCGTGGCGGGCACTGCGGCGACACGACCACGAAGGGGAACCGCGGCATCGACTCGAGCCGCCGCGGCAGGTCCTTGCGCAGGAGCTCGTGCGGATCGGTGCCGCGCTCGCCCGCACCGTGCAGGTGGAGCACGAACGGCCACCGCTTGCGCGGACGGGACGCGTGCCCCGCCGGCAGGTGGACCAGGGCGCCGAGCTCGTGTCCGTCGTACGTCCGGAACCGGATCGCGTGCTGCGCCACGATCGCGCCGCTACTTCGTCGGCACGGGAGGAGTCGTCGGCGCCTCGGGCGGCGTGGCGGGCGCGGGCGGGGTCGGCGGCGCGGGCACCGCCTTCGGCGTCGGAGCCGCCTCCACGGTCGCCTCGGACGGCGGGGAGACGTCCCACGCCGTCACCCAGCGGGCGCCGGCGCGCACGTACCCCCGCTCGAGGAGCCGCTTCTCGAGGTCGGGCAGGTGCGCCGCCCCGTAGAAGATCGCGACGCTGCGCGCCCCCGCCGCCAGCGCGTCGAAGCGCTGCATCACCACCTCGTCGCGCTTCCCGATGATGAGGTCGTCGCCCTCGCCTCCCGCGAGCAGCCCCCCCACCTTGCCGCCGGTCGAGCCGAGCAGGCGCGCGAGCATCTCCTTGACGCTCTGCCGAAAGCGCTCCCCCATCGCGTGGCGCTCGGGCGACGCGTCCGCCGGCGGGCGCATGATGCCCTCCGCCATCGCGAGCAGCGGCTTCGCCCGGGCGAGCTCTGCCTCGTCCTCCTTCGTCACCTCGCCGCCCCCGGCCGCGAGAAACTCCTCCGCCGTCATGTCCGCGTGCACGAAGTGCGTGCGCCGGTAGTCGATCTGGTCGAGCTGGAACGTCAGGTCGAACATCCGCGCGAGCGACTTATGGAACGCCGTCAACACGCTCAGTGGATGGGGCGCACCCTCCGCGGAGGCCCCGGGCGCCGCGGCCTTCGACTTCACCATCTCGTAGAGCACGACGTCCACCCGGTCGAGCCACCGCTGGGATTCGCGGAAGTACGCCGCGTCGGCCAGGTGCACCGCGCCGACCAGGTCGACGCGCGGGGCGCCCGCCTTCACGTAGTGGACCACCGCGGCCTGCAGCCCGGGCCGCGGTCCCTCCTTCGAGAACCGCAGGAACGCGTCCTTGCCGGGTGCGCCCGGGTCGACGGTCACCGCCGCGACGTCCTGCGCCGCGAGCCGCACCTCGTCGCCGCCGCCCAGCAGGAGGCGCACGCCGCCCTCGGGCCGCTCGAGCACGATCCCCTCGAGCCGCGAGCCGCCCTTCAGCTCGACCTCGTCGGCACGGGCGCCGCGGGCGAGACCGCCGAGCGCGAGCATCGCGACGAGCGCCGCGCCCACCGGACGGAGCGCGGTACGGACGCGGGACGGGGCCATGGCGGTCACTCCGAGGAGGAGGGGGGCGGCGGGGGCCGGATCGGGCCGGCCCCGCGCGCGACCCGACGCGGGGCCGCGACGGAGGACCGTTCTACACCGGCGCGAAGCGCGCGGTGAAGTGCCGCAGGTGCGGGGGCTGCTCGACGATCCTGAGCCCGCGGAGCTCGTCCCGGCGGGCGAACACCTCGGTCACCACCTCGAGCACGTAGTCCATGTGGCTCTGCGTGTAGACGCGCCGCGGCACCGCCCGCCGCACCAGCTCGAGGGCGGCGGGGGTGTCGGGACCGCCGGCCGGGTCGGGCCGGCCGAACATCACGCTGCCGATCTCGCACGACCGGATCCCGCCGTGGACGTACAACGCGATCGCCAGCGACTGCCCGGGGTACTGCGACGGCGGCACGTGGGGCAGGAACGCCTTCGCGTCCAGGTAGATCGCGTGGCCGCCCGACGGCTTCATCACGGGCACGCCGCGCTGGTCGAGCCGGTCCGCGACGTAGGCGGTGGAGGCGATGCGGTAGCGGAGGTAGTCCTCCTCGAGGACCTCGTCGAGCCCCCCGGCGATCGCCTCGCGGTCGCGGCCGGCGAGGCCGCCGTAGGTCGGGAAGCCCTCCGTCAGGATCAGGAGGTTCTTCTCCTCGCGGGCCAGCGAGTCGTCGTTCGTGCACAGGAAGCCGCCGATGTTGGCCAGCCCGTCCTTCTTCGCCGACATCGTGCAGCCGTCGGCGAGCGAGAACATCTCGCGGGCGATCTCCCGCGGCGTGCGCCCGCCCTGGCCCGGCTCGCGCTCGTGGATCAGCCACGCGTTCTCCGCGAAGCGGCACGCGTCGAGGTAGAGGGGCACCCCGGCCTCGTCGCACACGGCCCGCACCTGCCGGAGGTTCTCGAGGGAGGCCGGCTGGCCCCCGCCCGAGTTGTTCGTGACCGTCATCATCACGACGGGGACCTTCCCCCTGCCCCGGCCGAGGAGCAGCCGCCGCAGGCCCTCGACGTCCATGTTGCCCTTGAACGGCGCCACGCGGCCCGGCTCGCGCGCCTCGGCCACGGGCACGTCCACGGCCTCGGCGCCCGTGATCTCGATGTTGGCGCGCGTCGTGTCGAAGTGCGTGTTGTTCGGGACGATGGAGCCCGGCTTGCACAGCAGCGTGAACAGGATCCGCTCGGCCGCGCGCCCCTGGTGCGTGGGGATCACGTGCTTGAAGCCCGTCAGCTCCCGCACGGTGGCCTCGAAGCGCTCCCACGACCGCGCGCCCGCGTAGGACTCGTCGCCCACCATGATGCCGGCCCACTGCGCCGCGCTCATGGCCGACGTGCCGCTGTCGGTCAGGAGGTCGATCATCACGTCCTCGGCGCGGAGGCGGAACAGGTTGCCGTCCGCGGCGAAGATCGCCTTCTCCCGCTCCTCCCAGGTCGTCATCTTGATCGGCTCGACGACCTTGATCCGGAACGGTTCGATGATCGTCTTCACGGCGGGCTCCGGGAGGAAGGGTCCCCGCAGTGTAGGGAGCCCCGCCCGCGCCCGCCCCCCCCGTCCGCACCGGAAGCAAAGTGCCCTCGGGTGCGCCCCCTCGCCGGCCCCCTCCCCCCCGCGCCCCCCACCTCCTCGTACCCTTCCCTCCCGCATGCCGCCGCTCCGCCTCGTCGTCTTCCTCGCCGTCGTCACCGCCGTCGCGGGAGGGATCCACCTCCTGTTCTGGAAGCGCCTCGTGCGGGATCCCGGCTGGCCCCGTCCCGTCCGGCGCGCGCTCACGGCGCTGCTCGTGCTCTTCGCCCTCTCCGTGCCCGCGGGCTTCTCGCTCTGGCACATCGCCGGGTGGGAGGCGGCGAAGCCCGTGACGTGGACGGGCGCGATCTGGTCGGGGGCGCTGTTCCTGCTGCTCGTGCTCGTGCTGCTGGGCGACCTCGGGCGGACGGGGGCGTGGCTCTGGCGCCGGGTCACGCGGCGCCCCGCACCGACCGATCCGGCGCGGCGCCGGCTCCTCGCGCGTGCGCTCGCGGGCGCGACGGGCCTCTCGGCCGCGGGGCTCACGGCCGCGGCCCTCGTCGAGGGGGGCGCGGAGCCCGTGCTCGAGCGGGTACGGATCCCGGTGCGGCGGCTGCCGGCGGCGTTCCACGGCTTCCGCATCGCGCTCCTGTCGGACGTGCACACGGGCCCGACGTTGCGCCGCGACTTCGTCGAGGCGCTGGTCGCGCGGACGAACGCGCTGTCCCCCGACCTCGTCGCCGTCACGGGCGACCTGGTGGACGGCAGCGTCGAGCAGCTCGCCGACGTCGTGGCCCCGCTCGCGGGTCTGCGCAGCCGCCACGGCACGTTCTTCGTGACGGGCAACCACGAGTGGTACGTCGGCGCCGAGCCGTGGCTCGCGCACCTCCGGACGCTCGGCATGCGGGTGCTCGTCAACGAACGCGTGGGCATCGACCGCGACGGGGCCGGCATCGACGTCGCGGGCATCCACGACCCCACGGCGGCGGGCTTCGACGCCGCCGCGGCGCCCGACCTCGACCGGGCCCTCGCCGGTCGCGACCCCGCGCGGCCCGTGGTGCTCCTCGCGCACCAGCCGCGCCAGGTGAAGGACGCGCGGCGCCTCGACGTGGACGTGCAGCTCTCCGGGCACACGCACGGCGGCCAGATCGCGCCGTTCGGGCTCCTCGTGCGGCTGGTCCAGCCGGCGGTGGCGGGGCTCCACCGCTTCGGCCCCACGTGGCTCTACGTCAGCCGGGGGACCGGCTACTGGGGCCCGCCCATGCGCCTCGCGACGCCGTCGGAGCTCACCCTGATCGAGCTGGCGCCCGCCCCGGCGTGACCGCGGACGACGGGCTCGCCGGGCCGGGCCCCATCGCCGCGTCGATCGCCCGCTCGAGGATCGCGCGGGCCGTCGCATAGTCGAGGCGGCGACGGCGCGTGCCCGCGAACGTGTTCCCCTTGAACGGGGAGAGGACCACGTCCGCCGTCGCGCGCCGGTACGCGGCGAGGAGGCCCTCGGCGGCGGCGATCACCGCGGGGAGCGCGGCGTCGGGCACGTCGTCGCACTCGAGGAACGTCACCAGGCGCGAGCTCACCTTCACGCGCGCGGGATCGTAGGCGAGCGCCTCCCTCGCCAGGAAGCGGATCGGGTTGCCCGGCGTGGGCAGGTCCACCGCGCGCAGCGCCACGCGCCCCGCCGGCACGTTGAACCGGATCCGGTGGACGCCCGTCGGACGCAGGCGCCGAGCCTCGAAGGCCCCGAGCGGGCCCAGGGGCGCCGCGCCGCGGAAGACCTCCGCGTCGCGCCCGTCCCCGACGCGGCCGTCGAACGCCGCGACGCACACGGGACACTGCGTGTCGAGGAAGGGCGAGGCCTCGAGGATCGTCACCTGCCGCAGCCGCGCGCGCGGGTACGCGCTCCCGAGGAACGTCTCGGGGACCAGGGCCACCACGACGTCGGCCGCCTCGAGGCAACGGTCGAGCGCCACCTGGTAGAGGTCGCGCCTCCGCGGCGGGAGCGCGTAGTAGGGCGCCACGCGCTCGAAGACGCGCTTGCGCCGCGCGCTGTGCGCCGCGAGGTACGGCGGGTTCGTGAGGATCACCGCGTCGCGCGGGCCCGGGATGCCCCGCAGGCTGTCGTTGCACGTCCAGCCCGCGGCGGGATCGACGTCGAAGCCGACGATCGGCCCGAAGCCGAGCGCCTCCCCGCACGCGAGGAGGTCGCCCCGTCCCGCGAACGGGTCGAGGAGCGGCCTCCCCGCGTGGGCCCGCAGGAACGCCTCGACCTGCGGCAGCAGCCACGTCGAAGACGACGTGTAGAAGCCGCCGAGGCTCGTCTTGCGCGCGTCGATGCGCTTCGTGCGCCCGCGCGCGCGGGAGACGAGCATGAACGCGTCGTCGGAGGGGGGCCCGGAGAGGGGTTGCGCCGAAAGGGTCCGGGAAGGCGGGGGGCGCGGGGGGACGGGCTCCACGCGCGCATCGTACCGGGTGCGCGGCGCGCCCGGGCCGACCGCGCGGACGAGGTCGCGCCGCCGCGGTCCGCGACCGCGGGG
>CAZJJQ010000192.1:0-7189 GCA_964546345.1 uncultured Planctomycetales bacterium | reverse complement strand
CGCCCTCGATGAAGTCGTAGTAGTCGCCGCTGGCGTCCTCGCAGAGCTCGTTGCACCCCGCGATGGCGAAGGAGCCGACCGCGAGGTCGTTCTTCTCGGGCAGGAGGGCCCGCTGGATGCCCTGGGCGGCCAGGATCTCGCGGTCCTGGCGCTCCTTCTCGAGCGCGCTGGCGTGGAGGCGGGCGTTCTCGATCGCGAGGGCCGCGTGGACGGAGAGCGCGTCGAGGTACTCGACGTCCGCCTGCTCGAAGTGCGCGCCGTTGCGGTTGAGGAGCTGGAAGACGCCGACGACCATCCCCGTGCGGTTCTTGATGGGGGCGCAGAGGATGCTGCGCGTGCGGAAGCCGCTGCGCTTGTCGGTGCTCGGGTCGAACCGCGGGTCGGCGTAGGCGTCGTCGATGCGGATCGTCTCGCCGGTCTGCGCCACCGCCCCCGCGATGCCGCGGCCGAGCGGGAGCCGGATCATGAGCTTCTCGCTGCCCGCGACCACGCGCGACCAGATCTCCTTCCCGTCCGCCGACAGGAGGTACACGGTGCCCCGCTCGCAGTCGATGGCCGACTGCGCCGTGGCCAGGATGATCTTGAGGAGCTCGTCCTGGTCGAGGGTGCTGTGGAGGCTGTGGCTCGCCTCGACGAGCCCCTTCTGGCGCGCGAGCTCCCGCTCGAGGACGCGGATCTCCTCCTGCGCGCGGCCCAGGGCCCCGGGGTCGGTCACGGTCTCCCCCCCTTCGGCCCGGGCGACGGGCTGCGCTCGGCCGGCCAGGTGACGGTCACCACGGACGAGATGCCCCCACGGACGCGGAAGTCGCCGCGGACGGTCATGCGGCGCGGCCGGCACGCCGCGACGAGGTCGTCGAGGATCCGGTTCGTCACGGCCTCGTAGAAGATGCCCTGGTCCCGGAACGCGAAGAAGTAGAGCTTCAGGCTCTTGAGCTCGAGGCAGAGGGCGTCGGGGACGTACGCGACCGTGATCGTGCCGAAGTCGGGCTGGCCGGTGATGGGGCACACGGAGGTGAACTCGGGCGCCGTGTGCACGATCTCGTAGTCGCGGCCCGGGGCCGGATTCGGGAACGTCTCGAGCCGCGGCGCCTTGCGCTTCGCCATCAGACGAGCTGCTCCACCACCTCGAGGGCGGTGTTCGTCAGGGTCTTGTACACCGGGCACTTCTTGGCGATGTCGGCGAGCCGCGCCTTCTGCTCGGCGTCGAGGGGGCCCATGAGGCGGAGGTCCACGGTGATCCTCTCGGGCGTCGTCGCCGTCGCGGGGACCTGGTGGAGGTCGAGCTCGACGCCCTGGAGCGGCCACGCCTTGCGCTTCGCGTAGAGCTCCAGCGTCATGGAGGTGCACCCCGCGAGCGCGGCGAGCAGGACCTCGTGCGGCCCCATCGCGTCGCCGGAGCCGCCGTCGGCGGGCTGGAGGTCGAGGGTGATGCCGTGCTTGCCGTTGGTCGCCTCGACCCGGAAGCCGCCGGCCGAGCGTGCGGTGACGTGCGCTGCCATCGAATCCTCCCGTGGAGCCCGGTCAGGGTAGCCGGGGGACGTCGGGAGCGGAGAGAACGCGCACCCGGGCCGACCTTCCCCCCCCGCGCCCCCCCTTCCGCCGGCCCTCCGCGGTCACCCGGGGCGGGTGCGGACCCGCAGATCGTCGAGAGCCGGGCGCGCCGTGGACGCCTCGGGGAGGGGACCGCGCGCCTCCTCGTCGCCCAGGCGCGCGAGCAGGCGCTCGAGCCCGGCCGCGTGGAAGTCGACTTCGGCCCCCTCGAGGACGGCCTGCTCGTGCCCCCCCACCTGCGCGCCACGAGATCGGGGACGTAGGAGAGCCGGTACTCCTCCGCGAGGTGGACCCGGTGGGCCCCCCCTCCGCCCGTGCGGAGGGGACCTTCGGCGGGACACGGAGGCGGAGAAGCTCCTCGGGCTGCTCGTCGGCGTGGGAGGGACCGCAACCACCGCCCCGCCGCCCCCACCCTCCCCGAGGGCGCCGCCCTACAGCCGCCCCATCTGGTGCAGGGACAGGAGGTCCATGGTGAGCGCGACGGCGTAGTGGAGGAACCAGCCGTAGACGATGGTGCCCGTGCGGTAGGAGAGGGCGCCGAGCACCGCCCCCGCTCCGATGGCCCCCAGCGCCTCGAGCAGCGGCTTGTGGTAGTGGATCATGCAGTACGGCGCGAGCATGACGAGGATGCTGGCGCGCCCGAGCCTCGGCTTGAGGCCGAGCACCATGAAGCCGCGGAAGAACCACTCGATGAAGAGGAACTGCAGGAAGTAGACGGCCTCGAAGGCGACGTAGTCGAGCCCCAGGGGGCCGCGGCCCGCGGGACGGTAGAACGGGTAGGTGCTGCGGAAGTCGCCGCGCGTGGACGCCCACCAGACGACGGGCAGGAAGATCCCGAGGAGCATGGCGTAGACGAGCGCGTCGTGGCCCGTGCCCCGGATCCGCAGCCCCGTGGCGCGGGGCCCGACGCCCGTCAGGACCTTGAGCAGCGTCATGGGGATCACGAGGCCGAGCGACATGCACCCGATCACCCACCAGATCCAGCGCCAGAGGGCGTACGGCACGTCCGGGAACGACCGGGCGAGGCCCGAGACCGCCCGTCCGACCCACGCGGGCGCGCGGGTGCCGTCCACGGACGCGGGGATGAAGCAGTACTCCATCAGGGTGAGCGCGACGGGCACCCACACGCAGATGACGAACGTGCGCAGGTCGAACGCGAAGAGGTCCTTCACCAGCCGGGGAAGGCTGGCGCGGGCCTCGGCGTCGGTGGCCGGGGTGGGCGCGGGGGCCCCCGGGACGCTCCGCCCGTCGGCCCCCGGGAGGTCGCCCATGTCGGGCTAGACCTTCTCGACGACGCCCGCCTCGGCCCTGGCGGCCTTGGCGACGGCGCGGGCGACGTCGAAGTGGAGCGTCTTGTGGAACGGCGACGGCAGGAGGTCGTCCGTGCTCGCGTGCTCGGCCAGCGCGCGCGCGGCGGCGATCTTCATGGCGGCGGTGAACCGGACCGCGCTCGCGTCGATGGCGCCCTTCATGAGCCCCGGGTAGGCGAGCACGTTGTTGATGGCCGCGCCTTCGCTGGCGAGCGCCGCGCCCGCCTCGAGGGCCGCGTCGGGGCGGATCTCGGGGTTGGGGTTCGTCAGGGCGAAGACGATCTGCCCCTTGCGCACCCACGACGGCGAGATCAGGTTCGCCCGGCCCGTGGCGGCGACGACCACGTCCGCCTGCTCCATCACCTTCTGCGGCGTGTCCACGAACGAGGCCCCGAGCGCCTGGGCCCGCGCGCACGCCTCGGCGCTCGGGTCGTAGGCGACCGAGCCCTTCGGCCCCAGCTGGATGAGGAGCTCGAGGATCGTGTAGCCGGCGGCGCCGAGGCCGATCTGGCCGACGACCAGGTGCTCGAGCGCCTGCCCCGTGACCCGCAGGGCCGAGAGCACGGCGCCGGCCGCGACGACGGCGGTGCCGTGGCGGTCGTCGTGGAGCACCGGGACGTGCAGCTGGTCCTGGAGCTTGGCCTCGAGCTCGAAGCACCGCGGCGCGGCGATGTCCTCGAGGTGGATGGCCACGTAGTTGGGGCGCAGCGCGCGGCAGAGCTCGACCACCTTGTCCACGTCGCGCAGGTCCACGCCGAGGGAGATGCCGTTGAGGCCCACGAACTCGGCGTAGAAGATCGACTTCCCCTCGAGCACCGGGATGACCCCGCGGGCCCCGAGGTCGCCCAGCCCGAGCACGCGGCTCCCGTCGGAGATCACCAGCACGTTCTTCCCGACCGAGGTCAGGCGCCGCAGCTCGTGCTCGTCATGGGCGACCTGCTTGCAGATGCGCGCCACGCCGGGCGTGTAGGCGAGCCGCATGTCCGCGATGGTGCGGACGGGCCGGCTCGCGACGATCTTGAGCTTGCCGCCCTCGTGGAACTCGACGGCGCGGTCGGGCAGCGTCTTCACGCGCACCCCGGGGACGGCCTTCTCGATGGCGAGCGCGATCGTCTTCGCGTCGGTCGCCGTGGGCTCGATGGTGACGTCCCGGACGCTGTAGCTCGTGTCCGAATGGACGGTCGTCAGGTCCCCGATGACGGCCCCGGCCTTCCCGATCTCGGCCGAGATCTTGGCCAGGGTCCCGGGGCGGTGCGGCATGCGGATGCGGAAGGTGACGTCGGCGAACAAGGCGGCCTCCCGGGGGCGCGGGGACGGTTCGGCCCCCCGGGACTGGACCCGGCGAGGCGCGGGCCCGCGCCCGTGGGGACCATCATGGGCTCCCCCGGGTCGGATCGGGAGCGCGGACCCGACACTTGAGCCTCGCGGGCGACCGGGGGGTGGATTCCGGGGGCGGCGGGGGCAGAGCGGAACGAAGGCGCCGAACGGGATCGTTCCGCCCTCCCCCGCCGCCCCCACCCTCCGTAGGAGCTCCGCTCCCCGCGGTCGGGCCGGCCGCCGCTCCGCGCCTACGGGCTCGCGGCGCCGAACCGGGCGGGGAACAGCTCGGCGAGGTACTGCTCGAGCGTGACGGCCGTGGGGCCGAAACGATCGTGATACATGTAGTGCTCGAGGTCGAAGGCCATCTTGCCCGCGTCCTGGTAGCGCCGCGCGGGGTCGCGCTGGAGCGCCGTGTCGAGGATGCGCGCGACCTCCTCGGGGATGTCGGGGGCCACCTCGCGCAGGGGCCGGATGGGGCGCTGCGCGACCGCGTGGAGGACGTCCTCGGTGGTCTCGGCGTGGAAGACGAGCTGCCCGGAGAGGAGCTCGTACGCCACGATGCCGAGGCTGAAGAGGTCGCTGCGCGCGTCGGTGCGCTCGTAGGCGGCCTGTTCCGGCGACATGTACCGCACCTTGCCCATGAGGACCTCGCCCTCGAGGTCCTTCTCGAGGCTGCGGGCCTTCGCGATGCCGAAGTCGGTGAGCTTGACGAAGCCCTCGCGGGAGATCATGACGTTCTTCGGGGAGACGTCGCGGTGGACGATGCCGAGGTTGGTGCCCTTCGCGTCGTGCTTCTTGTGCGCGTACTCGAGCCCGCGGCAGACGCGCGAGATCACGTAGATCGCGAGATCGACGGGAAGGCGCCGGCCGAGCTCCTGGTGCCGGGCCATGAACTCGCCGAGGTGGACGCCGTCCACGAACTCCATCGCCATGTAGTAGAGGTCGTTCACCAGGCCCAGGTGGTAGATCTGGACGATGTTCTGGTGCACGAGGTCCGCGACCAGCTTGGCCTCGCCGATGAACATGCGCACGAAGGCCGGGTCGCGCGTCAGGTCCTGGCGGATCGTCTTGAGCGCGACGACCTTGCCGAACCCCTCGGGACCCCGCAGGATCGCCTCGTAGACGGCGCCCATGCCGCCCTCGGCGACCTTGCGGACGAGCCGGTAGCGGACCGTGTCGAGGATCTCCTCGGGCGGCCCGTCCCCGGGCTTCTTGTGGCCGAACCATCCCATCAGGGCAGGCTCTTCACGCAGCGGAAGCCGAGGTCGCTCGCGCGCTGCTTCGGGTCCACGGAGAACCGGTAGCCGACGCGGGCCAGGAGCCCCGACTTGTCCCAGGCGCCGCCGCGCACCGACTTCTCCGTGCCCGTCGCGGGGCCCTTCGGGTCGGTGCGCTCCGCCGAGACGTAGTACTTCGCGTCGTACCAGTCGTCGGTCCACTCCCAGACGTTGCCGGCCATGTCGAAGAGGCCGTACTCGTTGGCGGGGAACGCCTTCACCGGGGACAGCCGCTCGAACTCGTCGCCGTCGCCGAGGGCGTTGCGCTTCTTGACGTCGTCGTCGGCCCCCCACGGGTAGACGCGGTCGTCCTTCCCGCCCTTGGCGGCGCGCTCCCACTGGGCCTCGGTGGGCAGCGTCACGCCCGCCCAGCGCGAGTAGGCGGTGGCCTCGTCGTGGGTCACGTTGTAGATGGGCATGTCGTCCTTCGTGCCCTTGACGCCCAGGTTGGGCAGCGAGGCCTCGCCGGTCTCGACGTGCTTCTTCCACTGGCCCACGGTGACGGGCGTCTCGTCCATGTAGTAGGCCTTCGAGAGCGTCACCTCGTGACCGGGCTCCTCGTTGGGAAGCCTGGTCTTGGCGTCCTTGTTGGCGCCCATCCAGAAGGTCCCGGCGGGGACGAGCACCATGGCGGCGCCGTCCTTCTTGCGCACGATCCGGACCGGGTAGCCGGTGACGCGATCACGGGCCGTCCCGTCGGCCGTGGCGAACGTCGCGAGCCAGGCCTCCCACGCCTCGGGAGGACGGACGAAGGTGAGCCGCACGGTCGCCTTCTTGCGCACGACGGCACCGTCCTCGACGGTGACGGTCACGTCGTGCGGCCCCTCGGGCAGGGAGACCGGGGCCTCGAACTTCCCCTCGGCCACGGCGGCCTGGACCCCGTCCACCTTCACCAGGTCGGTCTTCCGGCCGGAGGAGAACGTCCCCTTGATCGTCGCGCTGGGCTTGTCGAGCGTCGCGCCATCGGCGGGCGAGTCGATGGAGAGCACGGGGGGCGCCTCCCAGCGCTCGATCCCGGTCACCACGTCGGACGGGAGGTCCTTGTCGGAGGCGCCCTTGGTCTTGGCGACGGCGAGCTTCTCCTTGGCGGCCACCCACTGGCCCGCCTCCGCGAGGCGCTTCGCCTCGTCGAGGAGGGGGCGCCAGACCGCGCGGTAGGTGATGCGCCACTCGAGCCGCTTCTTGACCTGGCCCTTGTCCTCGACGGTGACCTCGATCTTCTGGAGGCCCTCCTGGGAGAGGTTCACGCTGCGCTCGAACTTGCCGTCCGTCGCGAGCACCTCGACACCCTCGACCTTGACGACGTCGGTCTTGCGGGGGGAGGAGAACTCGCCGCGGATGAGGACCTCGGGGGAGGTCACCATGGAGCCGTCGAGGGGATAGGTCACCGCGAGCCGGACCGGGGTCTCCTTCTTCTCCTCGTCCTTGAGGAACAGGATCGCCGTCGCCGCCACCACGAGCCCCCCCAGGAGGGCCGCGAGGAGCGTCTTGCCGCCCTTCTTCCGGGGGGCCTCGCCCTCCGGCAGGTCGGGACGCGGGGCCTTCTTGGCGCCCGGCTTCGGCAGCATGCGGGTGGCGTGCGGATCCGCCGGGGCGGGCGCCGCCGCGGCGGCCGCGGCGGGGGTCGGTGAGGCCGAGGGCCGGCGCGCGAACTTCGTCTCCCCCTCGCCGCCCGAGGCGGGCGCCGGGGCGGGAACGCCGGCCGCGAAGGCCTGCGCGAAGGCGGTGCAC
>CAZJJQ010000191.1:0-7191 GCA_964546345.1 uncultured Planctomycetales bacterium | reverse complement strand
CGGATGATCTCGACGAGCTTCATCACCGGCACCGGGTTCATGAAGTGCATGCCGACGAAGCGGTCGGGGCGCTTCGTGGCGGCCGCCAGCAGGGTGATCGAGATCGACGAGGTGTTGCTCGCGAGGATCGCCGTCGGGGCGAGCACCGCGTCGAGGGCCTTGAACACCTCCACCTTCACCTTGAGGTCCTCGACGACGGCCTCGACCACGAGGTCGCAGCCGGCGAGGTCGGCCAAGCCGGGGACCGTCGTGATGCGGGCGGACGCCGCCTTCGCGTCGGCCTCGGGCAGGAGGCCCTTCTTCACGAGACGCCCGAGGGAGCCCTCGATGCCGGCCTTCGCGCCCGCGAGCGCCTGCGGGCGCGCGTCGGTCACGAGGACCGTCACGCCCGCCTGCGCGAAGACCTGCGCGATGCCCGCGCCCATCTGCCCCGCGCCCACGACGCCGACCTTGCCGAACTTCATGAAAGCCTCCCTTGCACGCGACCGTTCCTGGGATCCCGGGGGGCGGCGGGGGCAGGCGCTCCGGCCCCCGCCGCCCCCCCGTTCGTCTCGCGTTCCGCCGCCTACACGCGCTCGACGGAGAGCGCCACCGCGTTGCCGCCGCCGAGGCAGAGCGTCGCGAGGCCCTTCTTGCCGCCGCGCGCCTCGAGGGCGTGCAGCAGCGTCACGAGGATGCGGCAGCCGCTGGCGCCGATCGGGTGGCCGAGGGCCACCGCGCCGCCGTTCACGTTCGTGCGGGCCGGGTCGAGCTTCAGCTCCTTGCCGACGGCGCAGGCCGCGCTGCTGAAGGCCTCGTTCACCTCGACGAGGTCGTAGGCGTCCACGGGGATCCCGTTGCGCTTGACGAGGTTCTGCACGGCGTAGATGGGCGCCATCATGACCCACTTGGGCTCGGTGCCGCCCACGGCGTAGCCCGTGATGCGCGCGAGCGGCCTGAGGCCGCGACGCTTCGCCTCCACGTCGCTCATCACGACCACCGCGGCGGCGCCGTCGCTGATCTGGCTGGCGTTGCCGGCGGTGACGGTGCCCGTCGGGCTGAAGGCCGCCTTCATCTTGCCGAGCGCGTCGGCCGTCGAGTCGGCGCGTACGCCCTCGTCGGCGGAGACGACGGTCACCTCGCCCTTGCGACCGGGGATCTTGACGTCCACGATCTCCTTCTTGAACGCGCCCGAGGCCTGCGCGGCGGCCGCGCGGCGGTGGCTCTCGGCCGCGAACTTGTCCTGGTCCTCGCGGGAGACGGCGCAGCGCTCGGCGACCAGGTCGCCGGTGGTGCCCATGTGGAAGTCGTTGTAGATGTCCCACAGGCCGTCGTGGACCATCGAGTCGAGCAGCTTGCCGTGACCGAGCCGCAGGCCGTCGCGCACGCCGGGCATCAGGTAGGGCGAGTTCGTCATGCTCTCCTGGCCGCCGGCGACGATGACGTTCGCGTCGCCCGCGCGGATGGCCTGGGCGGCGAGCGCCACGGCCTTGAGGCCCGAGCCGCAGACCTTGTTGATCGTCATGGAGCCGACGGTCACGGGGATGCCCGCGGCGATCGCGGCCTGCCGGGCGGGGTTCTGCCCCAGGCCGGCCTGGAGCACGTTCCCGAAGATGACCTCCTCCACGTCCGCGACGGCGATGCCGGCGCGGGCGACCGCCTCCGCGATGGCGACGGCGCCTAGCTGGGGGGCGCGCAGGGTGGCGAACTTGCCCTGGAAGCGCCCGATGGGGGTGCGGCACGCGGACACGAGGACGGCTTCGGCCATGGCGAGCTCCGGGTCGGGGTCCCCGGAGTGTACGGGCCACCGGCCGGAGCCCGCAGGCCGGGCGGCATCGCTCCCGGGGGAGGCGCGAGGGCCCCCAGGCCGCCCCGCGCCGGGCGAAGTCACTCCCCCATACCACGGCCCGCGGACTTCTCGGGGGCACCGTCGAGGCACCGCCACCGAGCCCGATGCGAGGTGAGGCATCCCCGACCCATCGGGCTCGATCGCTCAGCCCCGCGCAAGGGAGGATCATGTTCCCACGGGACAGGGAGCGATCGGCGGCGGCGAGCCGATCGTGTCCAGTGCCCGACACCTTGGCGAGCCGCCGCGCGGCACGGGGCTCAGCGAGCAGCCCGTGCCTGCCCGATGGCCGTCGGTCCTCCGTGCTCACTCGAAGGTCGTGTGGATGCGGCGGAGGTCGTCGGCGGTCAGGCCGAGGGTGTCCATGAGGCGGGACACGATGGCGTCGAGGACGAGCAGCAGCGCCTGCTCGTAGAGCGAGCCGAGCGGCAGCGCGAGGCCGTGCTTCCCCTTCCCCGACCGCGCGATCGCCTTGGCGGCGGAGCGCTCCGTCGGCAGGAACAGCACCGTGTCGGCGCGTTTGGCCACCGAGCTCGCGCGCACGCCGGTGACGACCGCGACGCGCGCGCCCACCCGCCTCGCGATGGCGATGTAGTGCAGGAGCACCGGCGATCGGCCCGTGCGCGAGCAGATCACCAGCACGTCGCCCCGGCGGATCGCGGGGGTGATGACGTCCCCCACGTGGTAGACGCGGCGGCCGAGGTGCATCAGGCGCATGGCGAACCCTCGCGCCATGAGGCCCGTGCGGCCCAGCCCGGTGACGAAGATGCGGCGGGCGCCGAGGAGGGCCTTCTCGAACGCGTCCACCTCGCGCCCGTCCACCTCCGCGAGGACGCGGGCGAGCGGGGCGACGGCGTCGGACAGGCCCTTCTTCATCGCGCGTGCTCGACGCCCTCGAGGACCAGACGCTCGAGCGGGAAGATGCATCCGTCCACGCAGCACAGCTTCAGCTCGGGCTTGCCCGCGGCATCGGCCACCCGCAGCGAGCACCCGAAGCACACCCCGAAGCCGCAGCCCATGAACTCCTCCGTGGCGGCCTCGCACGCGATCCCGCTCGCGCCGAGCAGGGTCTGGAGGGCGCGGAACATGGGGGTCGGCCCGCAGGCGAACACGTAGGAGCGGTCGTCCATGCGCCCACCGGAGATGAGGTCCTCGACGAACTGGGTGACGCGGCCCTTGCGCCCGACCGACCCGTCGTCGGTGCAGACGAGGAGGCGGCAGCCGTGAGGGGCGACGTCCTCGTTGGGCACCAGGTGGTCGGCGTCGCGCGCGCCGTAGCAGACCGTGATGTCGCGGAGCCCCCTGCGCTGGAGCTCTTCCGCGACCAGCTTGATGGGCCCGACGCCCACGCCGCCGGCGATCAGGACCGCGCGGTTCGACCCCACCTTGGGGGAGATCGCGTTGCCGAGGGGACCGATGAAGTCGATCCGGTGGCCCTTCGGCATGTGGGAGAGGTTGCGCGTGCCCGGGCCCACCACGTCGTAGAGCACCGCGAAACCCGTGGGCGTCTCGCCGTGGCGGATCACCCGGTGCACCGACATGGGCCGCCGCAGCAGGGGCACGATGTCGTCGGACGTCTTGAGGTTGACGAACTGGCCCGGGCGGATGGCCGGGGCCACCGTCGGCGCGTGGATCTTCATGATCCAGGTCGCGCGCGAGACGGCCCGGTTCTCGAGGATCTCCCCCAGGACGCGCTTGGGGAACTCGGGGGCGACGAGCGGGGGCGGGTTGGCCACGGCGCGCGGAGGGTAGCACGGGGGGCCCGGCGACTTCGGGACCGGGAGGGGGCGCCGGGGGAGGGGGATCTCTGCGACCCCGGGGGCCCCCCCGGAGTGGCTCGGTTCGGCAGCCCGCACGAGCTCCCCCGAACCCTCCGGATGCGGTACCGTGGCCCCTCGGCCCGTCCAGCACGGGCCCCTTTCGTTTCGTCAGCAGCCCGCTCGGAGCCTCCCCCTTGAACGTACGACGGATGACCGCGACGGCCGCGTTCACGATGGTCTTCGGCCTGGTCGGCGCCCAGCGCGCGCTCTGCTGAGACACCTGCCCGCCGACGACCGGTCCGGTCGTCCGTCCGTACTACCCGGTGTCGCCCGTGTCCTCGGCCCCCCGTCGCTACACGGCGCCGGCCCCGACCCCGGTGCCCGCCCCGGCTCCCGCTGCCGCTCCGGCTCCGGTGGCCTCCCTCCCGGCGGTGGCACTCTCCCCGGTCACGTGGCAGCGGGTGACCAGGGTCGAGCTGGGCTCCGCGCCTCTCCTCGTCTGGATCGGGGAGGGCACGGGAGCCGACGAGATCGCGCTCGAGCGCGTCGCCTTCGGGGTGCCCAAGACCAACCTCGGCTCGCACGCGTTCCGCCGGCTGCGGATCTCCGCGGCCGACGCGGCCCGGGACCCCCGGGTGAGCGCGTGGGCGGGCCTCGCGGGCCCCACCCTCGTGGTGATGTCCGCCGACGGCGCCAAGACCACGGCCCTCGGGGCCGGGTCGTTGGTCCCCCGGCCGGTGTGGGTCGCGATGAAGGAGGTCACGGCGGCCACCTTCAACGACGACCTCGAGGTGGTGGTCGCGAGCGCGCGGCTCAACCTCGAGGAGACGGAGCGGCTCGAGGCCCAGCGCCGCGAGCTCGCCGGCACCACCCTGACCGAGACGGACCGCCAGGTCCGGCTCGCGGCGATCACGCGTCGGCTCACCGAGCTGTCCTCGGAGCTGCTCAGCCTCTGGACGCTGCACCCGCGCAAGGCGGCCTAGGCGTCCGAGGCCGCCGCGGCGGCCCGGCGGCGGGAGGGGGCCGCCCCCTGAAGGTTGCGCGCGACCCGAGGGTCCGCGAGTACCTTCCCCGCCATGTCGCCCCCCGACCTGCCCCCGTCGCGCGCCGCGGGCTTCGTGCTCACGCGGCCGGCCGGCCGGGAGCCCGAGTACCTGCTGCTGGTCAACCAGCGCGACGGGATGCCCGGGCTGCCGAAGGGGCATCGCGACGGTGCGGAGGACGACCTCGCGACGGCGAAGCGCGAGACCCTCGAGGAGACGGGGCTCACCGACCTCGACGTCGATCCCTGGTTCCGCACGGAGATCGGGTATCGGGTGCGGAAGGGCTCGAAGCTCCTCTGGAAGACCGTCGTGTACTTCCGGGCGAGCCTGCGATCCGGCACCGTCCGCCTCTCGCACGAACACACGGCCTTCTCGTGGCAGCCGCTGCCCGAGACGCTGGGCATGCTGTCGTTCGAGTCGCTGCGCGACGTGCTCCGGCAGGCCGCGCTCCACGCGAAGGATCCGGGCTGGTTCCGCCTGCGCCCGCCGAGCCTGGCGGACGCCGACCGCCACCTCGCGGCGCTCCCGCACGCCGATCCCGGGCTGCTCGCGCACCTGCGCGGCGGGGCGAAGCTCGCGACGGCCTTCGCGGAGGGCCTGGCGAAGGCGGGCGCCCCCGTGAACGTGGAGGCCGCCGCGGTGGGCACCCTCCTGCACGACGTGGGTCGTGCGATCGGGCGCGCCGAGGACCACCAGCTCGAGGGCCTCCGCCACCTGCGCGGCACGTCGCTCGCACCGTACGGCTTCGCGTGCGTGTCCCACTTCACGAAGGGGGCCACGGCGGCCGAGCTGCGCGCCGCAGGGCTGCCCGCGGCCACGGTGGACGCCTTCCGTCGCGCGATCGACCTGGAGCGGCTCACGTGGGAGGAGCGGTGCGCCGCCCTCGCCGACGCGTGCATGAAGGGATCGACCCCGGTGCCGCCCGCCGAGCGCTTCGCCGACCTGCGGCGGCGCTACGACGCGCCGGCGCTGATCGACCTTCAGGAGCGCCGCACGGCCGCGCTGCGCCGGGAGATGACGCAGGTCCTCGGTGCGGACCCTCTCTCGCTCGTCGGGCTCGCCTGACCTCACGGACGGCGGCACCGTACCGTCGGCGGACTTTGCGGCGGCACCGTACGTGCGGTGACGGACTTTGCGCCGCGAGTACGATGCCCCGTTCCTCCCGAGGTCCCCCCGTGAAGCCGTTCCGAGACGCCGCCGTCGAGTCCCTCGCCGCCGCCAGCGGGCTGTCGCCCGAGGCGGTGGACCGCCTGCTGGAGGTGCCCGACGCCGAGCGCGGGGACTTCGCGTTCCCCTGCTTCCCGCTCGCGAAGGAGCGCAAGGCCCCGCCCCCCAAGATCGCCGCCGAGATCGCGGCGAAGGTCCCGACCTCCGACCGCCTCGCGAAGGCCGTCGCCGTCGGCCCCTACGTGAACCTGTTCGTCGATCGCGCGCGGCTCAC
The DNA here is from genome assembly GCA_964546345.1 of uncultured Planctomycetales bacterium. GTDB lineage: Bacteria > Planctomycetota > PLA2 > PLA2 > JAEUHO01 > JAYTCP01. Next base: position 1,122 of record CAZJJQ010000191.1, on the reverse strand, counting down.
GGCCGAGACGCTCGCCGCCGTCGCACGCGAGGGCGACGCGTTCGGCGGCGGTGCCGAGGGCCGGGGCCGCACGGTGGTCGTCGATTTCAGCAGCCCCAACGTCGCCAAGCCCCTCGCGTTCCACCACCTGCGCTCGACGATGATCGGCAACGCCCTGACGCGGCTCTACGCCGCGCGGGGCTGGACCGTCGTCGGGGTCAACCACCTCGGCGACTGGGGCACGGGCTTCGGCAAGCTGCTGCTCGCCCTCGAGCTCTTCGGCGACGCCCCGCTCGCGGCCGGCGACCCGCGGGCGCTCAACGAGCTCTACGTCCGCATCAACGCGCAGATCAAGCAGGATCCCGCCCTCGAGGACCGCGCGCGCGCCTGGTTCAAGCGGCTCGAGGACGGCGACGCCGACGCCCGTGCCCTCTGGCGGCGGTGCGTGGACCTCTCCCTGCGCGAGTTCCAGACGGTCTACGACCTGCTGGGCGTGCGTTTCGACCACGTCACGGGCGAGTCCTTCTACGAGGACCGGATGCCCGCCGTCGTCTCCGAGCTCCGGGCGAAGGGCCTCCTCGAGGAGAGCGAGGGCGCCCTCGTCGTCCGGGTCGCGCGGGAGGGCGACGCGAAGCCGCTGCCGCCCTGCCTCATCCAGAAGACCGACGGCGCCACCCTCTACGCCACCCGCGACCTCGCCGCGGCCGTCTACCGCCACGCCACCTTCGGCTTCGAGCGGGCCCTCGACGTCGTGGACGCCGGCCAGGCCCTGCACTTCGAGAGCCTCGCCCGCGTGCTCCTCCGCGCGGGCCACGCCTGGGCCGCGGGCCTCCGCCACGTGCCCTTCGGCGTCATCCTCATCGGCGGGACGCGGGCGAAGACCCGCTCCGGCCAGGTGGTCCTCCTGATGGACGTGCTCGGGGAGGCCATCGAGAAGGTCGAGGCCGTCATCCGCGAGAAGAGCCCCGACCTCGCCGATCCCGCCCGCACCGCCCGCGAGATCGGCGTCGGCGCGGTCGTCTTCAACGACCTGAAGAACCGCCGCACGAACGACGTCGAGCTCGACCTCGAGACGATCCTCTCCTTCGAGGGCAAGACCGGCCCGTACGTCATGTACAGCCACGCCCGCGCCTGCTCCATCCT
>CAZJJQ010000190.1:2166-7198 GCA_964546345.1 uncultured Planctomycetales bacterium | reverse complement strand
GGCACCAGCACGAGGCGCTCGCGCGTCGGCGGTGCGGGGGTTTCGATGATGATCATTGGTCCTCCTCGTCGTCGTCGTCGCGCATCCACCCGGGCACGTCCCACGGGATCGGGCTCTGCGCGTAGCCGGGCCACTGGTCCGCGTCGCGGTAGATCCGGAGCTTCTCGATCCACAACGACACGGTGCGATCGGCGAGGTCGATCAGCCCCTCGGAGGGCTCGAGGTCCACCACCTCGTGGGGCCCCTTCGTCTCGACGCAGAGCAGGAAGAGCCCGCGGGACACGTCGAGCCCGTTGGCCCGCGCGCCCCTCGCGTAGAACGCGAGCTGGCAGTGGTAGAACATCTTGAAGGCCTGGCGTTGGAGCGCCTCGGGCTCGCACGTCGAGCACGTCTTGAGGTCTCCGATCGCGCCGCCCCCGACGATGTCGACGCCACCGGTCGAGAACTTGATCCCGTCCTCCTCCCAGGCGAGCGGGACCTCGAAGCGCGCGCCGTCGAGCCGCGCGCGAGCGAGCGGGTCGGCGAGGACGGAGCGCGAGATCTCCACGGCCTGGTCCCACTCTGGCGCGGTGAGGATCTCGGCTCCGGGGTTCGCGGCCTGGTAGGCCTTCCAGGCGGCGCCCTTCCTCGCGTCGCCGTCGTAGCGGAGCACCCGCTTCCCGGGGCGCCCCCCGAGCACCATCGCGTGGACGGCCGTCCCGATGAGCATCGCGGGGCTTGGGGGCTTCCGCGTGTTTACGGCGTGGATGTACTGTTTTCCGCTGAGCGCGAGGCGCTTCAGGTGCGAGAAGTGGTGCGTTCCGTCGGCGTCGCAGGTACGCGCCTCGACGGGGGCATGCGCGCTCGTGGGCGCCGAGTCGCTCGGCGCGTCGTCGTCGCCGAAGGGGAGGCCGTCGTCGAAGGTCACAGCGTCTCTCCCGTCCGCTCGACCCACCGGGCCATCCGGTCGAGCTGCTCGAGCACCTTCGGCCGCACGCCCCGGCCTGCCTCGCTCGCCAGCTCGGGCACGGGGAGCGCGCGAAGAGCGCGGGCCAGGGCAGCGAGCTTCTCGCGGTCGGGCGCGAGCTCCGCGGCGCGAGCCTCCGCGGCGGCCGCGGCCTGGCGCTCCTCCTCGGCGCGGCGCTCGGCGTCGGCGCGGGCCCGCTGGGCGGCGAGCTCCGCCTCGGCCCGCTCCCGCTCCGCGCGAGCCTGCTCCGCGGCGGCACGCTCGGCGGCGAGCGCCCGGTCGGCCTCGGCGCGCTCAGCGGCCGCCTTGGCGCGCTCGGCCTCCTGTTCCGCGCGGACGCGGGCAAGCTCCTCTTCCTGGGCGCGCACGGCGAGCTCGCGGTCGGCCTTCTCGCGGGCCGCGGCGACCCGGGCGGCCTCGCGCTTCTCCGCGACGATCCGCTCGGCCTCGACGCGCACGGCCTCGGCCTCCCGGGCGGCCTCGAGGCGCGCGGCGTGCGCGTCCTTGGCCGCTTGCAGCGTGCTTAGCCACGTCTCCTCGTCGGTCTCGCCGAGGTTGGCGAACGGGGTCGGGTCCGTGCCGAGCGCACGAAGGGCCTCCTCGCGGGCGGCGCGGAGCGCCGACTTCCTGGCCTGCTCGTGCCGCTCGGCGAACGTCTCTTGCTCGAGCAGGTGGATCTCGATGGGCTCGAGCAGGTCCTTGATGACGTTCGCGGCGCCGTCGATCGCCTTGCCGCGGCGAACGATGTCGGCCTTGAGCCGCTTCCGCGCGTGCTCGGCGTTGATCCGGATGTCCCGCACCGCGAGGCGCGACTCGCGGGCGAGCTTCATTTCGCGCTTCTGGTCGAGCGAGGTCACGCGGATCTCGCGCGCCCTCCGCGTCCACTCGGCCGCCTGGTCGAAGAGCGCCCCGAACGCGCCCCGGATGGCGAGCGCGCTCTCGGGCTCGAGGTCCGTCACGACCGGCGCGAGCGCGTCGTCCTTCGGCGCGGGCTCGATGCCGCGCCCGTCGCACCGGCCGCATTTGTCCTGGTACACGTCGCCGGGCCCGTCGCACCGGTCCGGCCCGAAGCCCGACCCGCCGCACTCCCTGCACTCGATCGCCATCGCCATCATCGCTCGCCCTCCTCGGCCATCGCGGCCTCTTGCTCTGCCCTCATCACCTCGTCGACGGGGCGGCCGTCTCCCATCTCCTCGACGGCGGCGGTCGCCTTCATGGGGCGAACGCGGATGCCCATGACGGCCCCGCCGGCCTTGGCCCGCACGCTCGTCTGGTAGAGCGTGACCTTCAGGCCGATCCATCGGTCGGTGTCCTCGCTCCCGGCCATCGCGGAGAAGCTCTCCGCGTTCGTCGCGTTGCAGACAAGCGGCTTCGTCGCGCCGCGGAAGAACACGAAGGGCCGGCGCTCGCCGCGCGGCTTCTCGCGGCTCTTCACCACGCCGGCCTGGACCTTGACGATCTCGAGCGTCCAGTCCTTGGGCCTCCCGTCCTTGCCGACGAGGTCCCACGCGCCCATGGTCTCGCGGTCGGTCATGGCTCGCCAGTGGGCCATCACGACACCTCGCAGCACGCGCAGCGGGGCCCGCGCTCGGTCGGGTGGGTCGGGGCGCCGAGGACGCCGCACCCGGTGCAGCGCTCGACGAGCAGGGCGACGAGCGGGCGCTCGAGCTGCTCGGGTGACATGTCGATCAGGCCGGCGATGGGGTGGCCGTCGCGGGCGAACCACGCCGCGCGCATCGTTGCATTCTGCATGGTGTTCTCCGGTGAGGATGGCGCCGCAGCCTCCCCTCCGCCGTTGCCGTCGTCCGCTCGCGAGGCGGGGACGGCGCAGGCCGGAACTGCGGGGGAAGCCTTGGCGGTGGACGACCCGGGGCTCGAACCCGGTGCGCACCCTCGGCGAAGGGGGGAGGATTCGCCGTGTGCATCGCCCGAAAGTGCCGGTCTCTCCCGGCTGTCACGTCGCGGCCTACAGTCCCCTGACGTCGGGTCTCCTACGCGAGGCCGTCGCGCCCTGTCGGCGGGTGTCGGGTCTCCCTGTCCTCTTGCGAGGAGGCCGCCGGAGAAGAGGCCCTACGAGACGCCGCCGGGCACGGTGGCGAACTGGGCGCGCGTGAGCGCCTCGGACGCGCGGAGCGCCGCGGCGCTGGCCTCCTCGGCGCGCTGGCGAGCGGCGGCGTGCTCGACCTCCGCGTCGATCCACGCGGCGCGGGCGCGGAGCATGTGGGCCTCGGCGCGCTGGCAGCACGTGCGGGCCGCGTGCAGGTCGGCGAGCGCGTCGGAGACGGCGGCGCGCGCGGTGTCGACGGGGGCGGTCATGCCGCCCCCTGGCACGCGCAGTCAGGGCCCCACGTCGTGCCGCTCTGGTCTGCGGGCACGTGCGGCAGGTCGCACACGGGGCACCGCGCGCGGGGGTGTCGCTCGCGGGTGGGTGCGCGCTCGGGCTGCTGTCGGGCGCGGCTCACGTCGGCCGCGGTGCGGGGGAGGGACATGCTTGAGGCTCCGGGGTTGGGTCGGGCGGGAGCGCCGCGACAGCAACTATGGTTACCATAGCAACCGCGGTTGTCAAAAATATTTTTGCAGGCTAGCCCGCCTCGACCTCACGCGCCTCGAGCGCCGTGCGCCTCGGCTGAGGACATGGGGCGCACCCTGGAGCGCCTCTCGGGGCCGCACGCGCTCGTTGAGGTCGCCCGGCTCGCGGGTGTCAACTAAGAATCTAAGAGTTGCGAGCACTTACGAACAATCGACCGGGGAGGGCTTGCGGTGGGTACCCACCTAGACTAGATTCAGTTGGGTCGGGAGCGCAACGCCCGGCACCAACAGGGAGAACGAACATGAGCAAGACCACCGTCGTCACCGGCCGCACCTCCACCAACGACCTCCTGGAGGCGTTCCGCGCAATCGCCGAGCGCTTCGACGGCGCCGGCGCCGACATCGAGACCGCGTGCGCCATTCGCGAGATCCTCTCCGACCGCGACACCGCGCAGGCCCGCGAGGCCCTCGCCGAGGTCGACGCCTGGCTCGCCTGACACAAGCGCTCCCCGCGGCCCGCAACGGCCCGGGGAGCATGACGCCTCCAGCCCGCCCGGGAGACCGCGGCGGGCTTCGCGGCGTGAAGGGAGTCTACCATGGCCATCCGCGAGAACCAGAGGCACACCGCGCAGGTCAAGCTGCGCCTCCCGCCCGAGGTGGCCGCCGAGCTCCGGCGACGCGGCGCGGAGCATCCTCGCGGCGCGAGCGGGGTGGTCGCCGAGCTACTCGCCGCGGCCGAGCGCCGCGTCGACGACGTGTGACCCGTGCACCGGCCCGCCCATGTCGGGCCCTTCGTCCTCCGCCGGGAGCCCGAGGAGCGCCCGCCACGCCGCGAGGCCCCCGTTGACGAGGTTGAGGTCGACGAACCCCGCGACGCCGGGCACCGTGTTCCCGGGTAGCCCCGGCCCGCCGCCGGAGTACTGCCACAGCGCCCACGTCGACCACGGGGCGAGCTTCATGGGCTGGTCAACGCCCGAGGGCGCCCACGCCCCGCGCCGGCTGTACTGCGCCACCCAGAGCGGGCGCGCCGCCATGCGCTCGAGCAGCTCCGCCGACGCGCCCCGCCACTCCGCGCCGTAGACGGGGGCCGAGTAGAGCATCGCGCGGTAGCCCTCGGCCTCGATCCGGTCGCACCACCGGACGATCCAGCGCGCGTAGGCATCGGGGCCGCCGAGCCGCGCCGCGATCCCCTGCTCCTCGAGGTCGAGCGTCACGGGCAGCTCGCCGGGGTCGTCGCCGAGATCGTGCCCGCGCCGCAGCACGTGCTCGGCCTCGAGCTCGGGATCCCGCGCGCCCCCGTCGGCGCGGGCGAAATGGTAGACGCCGCACGTGAGCCCGGCGAGCCGCGCCCCGGCGAGATGCTCGCGCGTCCGCCCGTCCACGTGCGCGTTGCCTTCGGAGGCCTTCGCGACCGCGCCCCGGATGCGCCCCGCCGGGCGCCCGAAGGCCTCGCCGGGGTCGTGCTCGACCACGCGATCCCAGTCGATGCCCTTCTGCACGCTCGACACGTCCACCAGGTAAATCCGCTCGCTCATCGTGCTCTCCTCCTCGCCACCC
>CAZJJQ010000190.1:0-2066 GCA_964546345.1 uncultured Planctomycetales bacterium | reverse complement strand
CCAGCGGGGCGCGGGAGGCGCGTCGATCTCCGCGCTCACCCGTCGTCCTCGCGCAGTTGTGAGAACTTCAGCCGCGCGTGGAGGCTCGCGAGCTCCTCAGCGGCGCGGAACATCGCCTCGCGCTCCTCGCCCCCGTCGAGCTTGTCAGCGATCACAAGCGCGAGCTTCGCCAGCGACTCAAGCACGGCCAGGAACGCGCTCACGGGACGCACCGCCCGCGGTAGGCCCGTCCGTGCGCAGCGGCGACCCTCGAGCGACACGCGACATAGCCTTCGCACGTCGAGGACTGCACCGCGCACGCCTCGAGCTCGGCCGCGTAGGCGGTCACCTCGGCGGCCGTCTGGGCGCGAGGGGGAGCGCAGCCGGCGACGAGCCAGCCGATGAGGCACACCGCGGCCCCCACGGCGAACAGCACCGCGAGGGCCGTCCCCGCGCGCTCCAACGTCTCTGCGTCCGTGTCGTCGTCGAGTCCGAACATGTCGAGGGTCCTTTCACCGAACGAAGTAGAGGGCACACGAGGTGGCGGAGGCAGCCAGGCCAGCGAGGGCGAAGCCGTAGACGACCGCGCGGAGCGTGACGGGACCGTCGAGGCGCCGGCGAGCGCGGTAGGCCAGCGCGGCTAGGCGCCCAACGGGGACGCTCGGCGCCGACGCGCGCGAAGGGTGCGGCACGCCCTGAAGGATCTCGAGGGTGCGGTTTTCGGCGCGTGCCATCCACGCGCGGATCTCCACCCGGAAGGCCCTCGCCTCCTCCTCGCGGGCCTCCGCCGCGTCGGCGTGCTCGGCGAGCACGCGCAGGGTGCGGACGTGCGCGGCGAGGAGCTTGCGCGCGTTCTCCTCGCCGAGCTCCACGAGGTCGTTGCGGAGCGCGCGAACGTCCCGCATGGTCGCGGGCGGGTCGAGCTCGGTCATGGCGCGCCCCCGTGGATCTGGCGGTAGGCCTGGAGGACCGCCGAGACGGTCGACACGAACGCGACGAAGGCGCCGAGCAGCTTCGCCGTCGACACCTCGAGCTTGCCGTCGGGCCGGCGGGTGAACAGCGAACCGGTGAGCGCGCTCACGAGCGCGTTGGCGCCCTCGGCCGCGGCCTTCGCGTTGTCCTCTATCCGCCGCATCCGGATCTCGTGGTCGGCGAGCTTGGCCTCTTGCTCGAGGTCCGTCTTGCTCGAGCGCTCGTCGATCTCGGGGAGGCGCCCCGCGAGCCGGAGTACTTCGACGCGCAGCTCGTCGATTGCTGCGACGTATGGATCCTCGCCCGCCCGGAGCTCCTCGAGCGAGGAGCGGCGCGGGATGGGCGTCGGCGCCTCCTCGCGAGGGAGCGGAGCGGGCCGGGGTAGCGTGGGGATGTTGTCGCGGTCGGTCATGGTGAGCCTCAGAACTGGTGCCCCAGGTTGATCCAGCGGAGCGACGTCGGGTCATACGCCCAGATCCCGCCGGCGCCCGTCGCGGCCAGCGTCACGGCCGTCTCGAACATGTTCGCGGCCGCGCTCACGCTGGTCGTGTAGTCGTTGACCTGCACGCTCGCGGCCGAGGGGCGAATGATGACGATGCGGAACGCGCCGCTCCCAGAGACGATGCCGTCGAGCGAGGGCCCCACGCCGTTGGTGAACCGGAGCAACGTGATGAACGCGTTGTCGGTGAGCGCCAGGTCCGAGGTGAGCCCCGCCGTCGCCACGTTCTGCACGGCCGCCAGCGTCGAGCACCCCGTCGGCAGCGACGCACCGGCCGCGGCCGCCCACGCCGCCACGCCCGCCGACGTCGTCAGCACGTGCCCGTTGGTGCCCGCCGGCGCGAGCTTCGAGACCGCGAGCGCGGCCGAGGCGTGCACGTCCGCGTTGACGATCAGGCTCGCCGCCGCCGCCTGCACGCCGCTGACCACGTGGGGGATGCCGGTGCCCGTCGGGGCCGCGACGGTCAAGGTGAGCTGGTCGTTCGCCTCGTCGTCGACGGCCGACACACCGACGAAGTTGATCGCCGCGCGCGCGGTCTGCGCGACGCCCGCGACCTTGAGCACGAGCGGGCCAATGAGGTTGGGGAGCCATCCGGAGAGGTTGAGAGCCATCAGAA
>CAZJJQ010000189.1:0-7217 GCA_964546345.1 uncultured Planctomycetales bacterium | reverse complement strand
CCCACCCGACACTTGCGGGCGAAAAGCGACATCCCCCCTCCGACGCGCCTCTCCCAGGCACAGCCGCCCGCGGCACCCCTGCCCCCGCCCCGGGGCGCCAGCGTCGGGCAGGAAGACGGCTGGATCCCCATCGAGCAGGGGGACGGCTGGAGCCCGATCGACGCCGGCGACGGATGGATCCCGATCGAAGAGGGCGAGGACGCCCTCGGAGCGGCCGGCCATCCAGGGGAGCGCCGGGACGCCCCCCGACTCCACGACATCCCCCCGATCCCCGACGAAGCCGACGAGTTCGAGCCCATCGAGGAGGGGGAGGAGGACCTCCCGGCCGCCGAGCCGCCTCCGGGCTCGTCCCCGCACGACGTACTCGAAGGCGTCCGCGCGGGCGAGTTACACATCTCGACCCTCAACAGGGTCTCCGACGACGCCCTGGCGGCCCTCGCCGCCGACGAGGGGCTCGAGCCGCGGCCGGGCGAGCGGCGCAGCGACCTCCTCGTGCGGCTCCTCGGGCATCGGCCGCCGGAGGAGGAGACGAAGACCTTCGAGACGGAGGGGCTCCTCGAGATCCTCCCGGACGGCTACGGCTTCCTCCGCAAGGCGGAGCAGGCCTACGCGGCGACTCCCGAGGACGCGTACGTCCCGGGTGGGCTCCTGCGGAAGCACGGGCTGCTCACGGGCCACTGGTTGACCGTGAACGCGCGGACCCCGCGCTCGAACGAGCGGTACCCCTGCGTCGTGGAGATCACGGAGGTCAACCACGAGGAGCCCGCCGCCCTCGAGAGGATCGTCCCGTTCGACAAGCTGACGGTCACCCACCCCGACCGGCGCCTCCTCCTCGAGACGACCCCGGAGGAGGTGTCCATGCGGCTCATGGACCTCTTCTGCCCGCTCGGCCGCGGACAGCGAGGCCTGATCGTCTCCCCGCCGCGCGCGGGCAAGACGATCCTGATGACCAAGATCGCGGACAGCATCGCGCGGAACAGCCCCGAGGTGGAGATCGTCGTCCTGCTGCTCGACGAGCGGCCGGAGGAGGTCACCAACATGCGCCGCTCCGTGCGCGGCGAGGTGATCGGGTCCACGTTCGACCAGCCCCCGCACCGCCACATCCGGCTCGCCGAGCTCGTGATGGAGAAGGTGAAGCGCATGGTCGAGTTCGGACGCCACGTGGTGCTCCTGCTCGACTCCCTCACGCGCCTCGGACGCGCCTACAACAACGAGAGCGGCGGCACGGGTCGGCTCCTGACGGGCGGCCTCGAGGCGAGCGCGCTCACCAAGCCCAAGCGTTTCTTCGGCGCCGCGCGCAACATCGAGCACGGCGGCAGCCTGACGATCGTGGCGACCGCGCTGGTGGACACGGGCAGCCGCCTCGACCAGGTGATCTTCGAGGAGTTCAAGGGCACGGGCAACATGGAGGTGGTGCTGTCGCGCGAGCTCGCGAACCAGCGCCTCTGGCCCGCCATCGACATCCCGAAGTCGGGCACGCGCAAGGAGGAGCTGCTCCTCCATCCCGAGGAGCAGCGCCGGATCACCGCGATCCGGCGCGCGATGTCGGGCCAGGAGGCGCCCGAGGCCCTGACCGACATCCTCTCCCGCATGAAGAAGCACAAGACGAACGCCGAGTTCCTGATGAACATCGACCTCGGCTCCCTCTCGGCGGGCCGGGACTCCAGCGGCCCGACGCGAGGGTCCTGAGCGCGGGACCTTCGGCGGCGGCGCGGCGGCACGGGGACCGGACGCGCCGGGTCCAGGGGGCGGAGGCTGGGGGCGGCGGGGGCCGCCGCCCCCCCCCGCGCCGCGGCGCGGCAACGGGGGGGCGAGGCGCGATAGGCGTCGCGGAAGCGGAACGTGCGCACCACGTGGTGGCGCGTCTCCGCGAACCCCTCGCGGCGGACGACCTCGGCGGGTCCGACGTCGATCGCGCGCATGCGCCACCGCAGCACGTTCGTGGCCCCGGCGTTGTAGGCGGCGAGCGCGAACGCCTCCTGGCCGTCGAACTGGTCGAGGAGGCGCCGCAGGTAGCGGGCCCCGAGCCGGGTGTTCGTCGTCGGGTCGGTGAGATCGATCCCGTCGGGGTCGAGCCCGAGCGCCTTCGCCTGCTCCGCCGCCGTGGCCGGCACCACCTGGAGGAGCCCCACGGCTCCCGCGGCGCTCACGACCGAGGGATCCCCGCTGCTCTCCGCGGCGGCGAGCCCGCGGAGCAGGTCGAGGTCCACCCGGGCCTCCTCGGCCGCGCCCCGGAGGGCCCGATCGACCGCCGGCGAGAGGGTCGGCGCGCCGGCGTCGAGCAGGGCGGCGACCTCCGTCCGGGAGCGGGGCAGCAGGCGACCGAGGAGGAATCCGAGGGCGCCGGCGATCCCGAGCACGAGGAGCGCGGCGGCCGCGGAGGGGCGGGGCGCGGCCCCCGGCGCCCCCCCCTTCCCGCGGGACTCCGGCCGCCGGTCCCCCTTCGGCATCAGCGCGAGGCCTCGGGCTGGCGGGACCACCAGTCGGCCCAGCGGTCCGCGATGGAGGCGGCCTCGTCGCGTGGCGTGTTGCGCTCGATGCGGCCGAACGCCACGCCGGAGATGCGCCGCAGGGCGACGTCCGCGTTGCGGCGGATCACCGCGTCCTCGTCGCGCAACGCCTTGAGGAGCACGGGCACGCCCTTGCGGTCGGCCTCGCCCTGGACGTAGCCCTCGAGCGACGTGGTGTCGTAGCCGCGGCGCGTGAGGGCGTCGCGGTACCAGGCCCGATCGCCGACCTTGCGGTGCGCGCGGTACCAGACCTCGTACTGGTCGGCGTTCGCCTCGTAGCCCTGGACGAGCATCGTCGTGCTCGTCAGCTCCTGGAGCGCGTCGAGGGCGTTCGGCCGCAAGGGCTCCTCGGGACGGCGGAGGATGGCGACGAGGTACGGGACGGCCACGCCCTCGGTCTGGCGCGCGAGCCCGAGGGCGGCCTGGTCCACCACGTGGACGTCGGAGTCCTCGAGGAAGCGCCCCAGCGTCTCGCGCACCACCGGCCCGTCGAAGGCGCCGAGCGCACGGAGCAGGCGCGCGCGCTTCGGCCCCTCCACGGCGCCGCTCGTGAGCGCGTCGGCGAGGACCTGGAGCGCGTCGGCGCTCGCCATGGAGACGAGGGCGGTCTCGGCCGCCTGCTGCACCCCGGCGTCCGCGTCGTTGAGCATGTAGAACTGCAGGATGCGGGCGAAGTCCTTGTTGCCGGTCCGGGCCATCGCCTCGAGGGCCGCGGCCCGGATGGGCGCCGCCTGCGGCCCCACCTCGCCGACGATGCGCACGAGGAGGGGCTGGACCGAAGGGCCGCCGACGCGCCCGAGGGCCTCGGCGACGGCGATGCGCACGTTCGTGTCGCCCTCGCCGTAGATCTCCTGGAGCTTCCCGAGCATCGTCGCGTCGCCGAGGATCGCGAGGGAGCCCGCGGCGCGGACCCGCACGAGCCGGTCCGGGTCCACGAGCAGCGCGCGCAGCCCCTGCTCGAACACCGCCCCGAGGCGCGCGCGGACGGTCTCGTCCTTGGCGAGGGGGCCGGAGAGCAGGACGCTCGCGGCGACGGCCGCGGCGGAGCGCACCGCGGAGCGCGGGTCCGCGAACCCCTCGCGGATCCGCACGGGGCCCGCGTCGGAGAGGATGCGGGCGAGCTCCTCCTGCGCGGCGGGGGCGGCGCTCTGCGCGAGCGCCTCCACCAGGGGCTCGGCGAGCTCGGGACGGCGCAGGGCCGCGAGGCGCTGCGTCACGCGCGCCTCGACGGAGCCGAACGCCTTGGAGGCCGTCGCCCACGCGAGCAGGTGCTGCGCCTCCGCGTCCGAGAGGTCCTGGGGCCCGAGGCGCTCGAGGTGGTCGAGGGCCTCGTGGCGATCCGCGTCCGACGGCAGGTCGTCGAAGGAGAACGCGATCATGTGAAGGAGCGTCACGCGCCGCACGTCGGCCTCGGCCGTCGAGAAGATCTCGGTCTGCCGCTTGCGCCAGACCTCGGCGTCGGGGAACTCGTCGGCGTCCCGATAGCGCTGCCAGGCGCTGCCCTCGGCCAGCGCATCCAGGCGGGCCCGCAGCGTCTCGTAGCGGCCGTCCTCCTTGGAGGGGGTGAGGACGAGGCGCCGCTCCTGGTTGAACACCCCCACCCGCACGGCCAGGTGCTCCTCCGTGAGGGTCCGCTGGTCGTCGGCGTCCTGGAAGAGGCCCGCGTCCTCGAGGCCGCCGACGAGGGCCTGGAAGCCCGGGACCGGCAGCACGTACGCGTCCGGGACGGCGTCGCCGCCCTCGGGGACGAAGGTGACGCGCCGCCGACGGCCTTCGGCGTCGAGCGCCTCGAACACGACGCGGGCGTGCGGCAGGTCGGCCTCGGGGACGCCGGAGAGCGTGCGCCGCGCGTGGAACGTGCCCAGGTTCTCCTGCCACCACTGCGCCCACGGCCGAGCCGACGAGGACAGCTCGAGGCCGGAGAGCCGGCGAAGCGCGGCGAAGATGGGCTCGACGAGGCTGTTGTAGTCGAGGAAGTGGTCTCCGCCGACGGTCTCGATGAGCACGGAGACCACGTCGCCGTCGAGGAGGCTCGCGATGGCGGGATCGGGCACGTCGGCGCCGCCCCACGCGAGGCCCACGGCGCTCGCGGCCCGCGACAGCCGGTCCGGGTGGACGAGGCCGCGGCGGCCCGCGAGCGACATCACGGTCTCGCGCTCGAAGACGTTGCGGCGCTCGCGGCGGCAGAGCTCGACCAACGCGAGGGTGGCGTAGGCGCGCTGACGAGCGTCGGCCTCGCGCACGAGCCGGTTGAGCCGCGCGGCGAGGGCCGCGTCGCCCGTCGTGGCGAGGATGGACGTCGCGCGCTTCGCGACGTCGGGGTAGGGATCGCCGAGCGCGTCCACGAGGCGGTCCTGCGCGTCCGCCGCCTTCAGGCGTGCGAGCAGCTCGAGCCCGGCGATGCGGACGGCCCCCTGGCGCGCGGGGGCGTTGACGAGGCCGTCGATGCGCGGCCGGTCGTCCGGGGTCACGCGCTCGGCGAGGAACTCGGTCGCGCGCTGGCGGAAGACGGGACGGTCGAGGGTGAGGAAGGAGAACAGCCACTTCTTGGTCAGCGCGGCGTCGAGCTCGTACGCCGCCTCGAAGAACACCTCGAGCCGATTGCCGCTCTGGCGCTCGGCGGCCGCGCGGAGGATCGCCGGGACGTGGACCGGCGAGCCGGCCTTCCCGAGGACCCACGCGGCGCCCGGGCGGCACGCCGGGTCGCCCTTGTCGAGGGCGCGGAGCAGGGGATCGACCGCGTCGGGCCCCATGAGGAGGAGGCTCTCCGCGGCCTTCACGCCGTCCTGGCCGGGCCACGTGGACAGCTGACGCACGAGCGTCGCGACGGGATCGTTCGCGACGGGGGCGGGCTTGCCGCTCTTGGGGGCGGACGGGGGGCTCGCGGGCGGCGGGGTCGCGGGCTGGTCGTCGGGGGGCGCAAAACGGAAGCCCCCGTCCCCGGGCCGCTTCTTGGGCGGGGGCAGGCCGGGACCGAAGGGATCACCCTCGGCCGCCGCGGGGCGGGGAGCGGACACGACGTGGAGCCCCGCCGCGACGACGAGGGCCAGGCAGAGGCGAAGGCGATCGATCCGCATCCGGGTCAGCATGACATCCCTTCCGGGTTCGCATAGAGCCTCCGGAGGCGACGTCACCGGGCCGTCACCCCCCCGCCGAGGGGTCGCCCGCCGCGGACTCCCGAGCCCGCACGAGGGCCGCGAGCGCGCTCCAGCCCGGGTCCGCGAGCCGGAGGTCGCGCTCGATCCGCTCCCGTGCGACCACCCGGGCCCGGGCGAGGATCGGGAGGTCCTCCGGGAGGCGGGCGGCGGTGAACCCCGGGCTCCCGTGCTGCCGCGTGCCGAACAGGTCCCCCGCCCCCCGGAGCCGCAGATCCTCCTCGGCGATGCGGAAGCCGTCGTCGGTCGCCTCGAGCACGGCCAGGCGCTCGGGGCGCGGGCCCTTGGAGCGGTCCATCAGCACGCACAGCCCGCCGGAGAGCCCCCGGCCCACGCGGCCGCGCAGCTGGTGGAGCTGCGAGAGGCCGAACCGCTCCGCATGCTCGACGACCAGCACGGTGGCGTTGGGGACGTCGATGCCCACCTCGATCACCACGGTGGCCACGAGGAGATCGAGCTCCCGCCGGCGGAACGCGTCGAGGGCCGCGTTGCGCTCCGCGGCGGGCATCCGTCCATGCGCGAGGCCCACCCGGCGGCCCGGCAGCGCGCGCGCCCACGCGTCCCGGCCCGCGGTGGCGTCGCGCAGGGCCGCCTTGTCCGATTCCTCGACCAGCGGGTAGACGACGAACGCCTGCCGCCCCGCCGCGAGCTCGGCCTTCACGCGCGCGACGACCCGCTCCCCCTCCGCGGGCCGCACCACCCACGTCTCGCGCAGCCCGCGCCCGGGCGGGACGCCGTCGAGGATCGAGACGTCGAGGTCGCCGTAGACCACCATCGCGAGGGTGCGCGGGATGGGCGTCGCCGTCATCACGAGGCAGTGCGGCGCCGGCCCCTTGGTGACGAGCTCGCGGCGCTGGCGGACCCCGAACTTGTGCTGCTCGTCCACGACCACGAGGGCCAGCCGCGCGAACTCGACGTGTTTGGAGAGCACGGCGTGCGTGCCGACGACGAGGTCCACCTCCCCCGCGGCGACGCGCCGGGCGACCTCGGCCCGCGCCTTGCCCCGCAGGCCGCCGTAGAGCCCCACCACGCGCACCTGGCTGCCGGCGAGGATGCGCGTCAGGGTCGCCTCGTGCTGCCGCGCCAGCACCTCCGTGGGCGCCATGAACGCGGCCTGCGCGCCGTTGGCCACCGCGGCGAGGCAGGCGTAGGCCGCCACGAGCGTCTTGCCCGAGCCCACGTCGCCCTGGAGGAGCCGGTTCATCGGCGTCGGGCGGCGGAGGTCGGCGCGCACCTCGCCCACGACGCGGTCCTGCGCCGGCGTGAGGCGGAAGGGGAATCGCGCGCGGATCCGACGGTCGAGGGTGGGCGTGAAGCGGAAGGGGAACCCTTCGCGCCGGCGACGCTGCGCGCGACGGCGCGCCAGCAGGAGCTCGTGCACGAGCAGCTCGTCGAACGCGAGCCGACGCCGCGCACGCTCGGCGTCCTCGAACGTGTCGGGGAAGTGGAGGCGCCTCACGGCCTCCTCGAGCGTGGGCAGCCCCTCCGCGGCGCGCGTGGCCTCGGGCAGCGGGTCGTCCAGCGCGCGCACGCGGGCGAGGGCGGCCCACAC
>CAZJJQ010000188.1:0-7221 GCA_964546345.1 uncultured Planctomycetales bacterium | reverse complement strand
GGCCAGCAGCAGGCCGACGGCGACCCGTCGGCCCGTGCGCCGCCCCCGGAAGGCCGCGCGGGCCCGGGCCAGGCGGGACAGCTGCTGGACGAGCGGCGGGGGCACGCCCCGAGGGTACCCCCTGGCCCGGGGCGCCCCCAGGGCGGCGCGGCGCCGGGGAGGGGCGGGTCGCGGCGGAAGGGGCCGGGCTCTCCCCCCGTGTCACAATCCGCCCCCCGATGCAGTACCTCGCCCGCGAGATCCTGGCCTGGTGCCTGATCCTCCTGGGCACGTTCTTCCTCGCGAAGGCGATCGTCGCGAAGGACCAGAAGTGGGCGATGAAGGAGCTCCTGGGCCTCCGCATCGACAAGCTGAAGGCCTTCCGGAACCACATCAACCAGCGGCTCGAGGCCGGCTTCGGGTTCCTGTTCGTGCTGGGGGGGATCAGCATCCACCTGTACGTGCTGCTGCGGAAGTCGCTCGAGACGAAGGGCCCCCGCGACGCGTACGGTCACATCGCCGAGTACCTCGGGGGCACCATCCTGGCGATGGTGGTGCTCGCGGTGCTGTTCCACAAGGTGTGCCGCTACGTGAGCCGGAAGAGCTTCGTCGAGCTGCTGTCCTACCTCGTGGTGCGCTACCGCTATCGCATCGAGGACGACCAGGAGCTGCTCAAGGAGATCGGGGAGATCCTCGAGGTCGAGCACCGCGACGACGACACGGTGGAGTCGTACACGGAGCGGGTCGAGGCGCGCCTGGGGCTCGAGAAGGTCCGGGAACGGCTCCTGGCCAGGCACAAGAAGGTCGAGCTGCGGTAGCGGGTAGGATGCGGGGATGCTCCCCACCCCCCGTCGCGTCGCGCTCGCCTCGCTCCTCGCCCTCGCCGCTCTCTCGGGCGCGAGGTCCCTCCGGGCGGAGGATCCGCCGGCCCCCGCCGCCCCCCCGAGTCCCACGGCTCCCGCCCCTGCCAAGGCCTCCTCGGAGCCCCGGATCACGTTGATCGACGCCGGCGCGGAGCCCCGCGCGAAGCTCCGCTACACCCTCGAGAAGGGGCGGACGGAGCGGGTCGAGATGCGGATGGAGGTGTCGCAGGAGGTCACGGTGGACGGGCAGAAGACCCCCATGCCGGGGATGCCCGCCCTCACCATGGCCCTGCGCACCACGGTGGAGGACGTCTCCGAGGACGGGTCGTCCACCCTCCTGTGGGACCTGACCGAGATGAAGGTGGAGCCGGGCGAGGGGACCCCCCCGGAGAGCCGCCGGGCGATGGAGGAGATCTTCGCGCAGATGCGGATGAAGCTCCGCATGCGCATGTCGAGCCGCGGCTTCGTGACCTCCTCCACCCTGGAGCTGCCCGACGACGTGACCGGCCCCGCGCGGGCCGCGCTCGAGCAGATGGCGGCGCAGATGAAGGAGTCGATGGCCGACTCGGCGACCCTGCTGCCCGAGGAGCCCGTGGGCGCGGGCGCGTCCTGGAAGATCGAGCTCGCGAAGAAGACGCCGCAGGGGGTGGAGGTGAAGGCGTCCACGGTCTCCACGCTCTCCGCCGCCGCGGAGGGGAAGGCGAACATCGACGGGAAGGTCGCCATGGAGGCCCCCGAGCAGGACGTCGCGCTCCCGAACATGCCCGCCGCCAAGCCCGCCCACCTGCACTCGATGACCGGCGAGGGCACGGCCCGGATCGGCTTCGACCCCAAGCGCGTCGTGTCGGAGACCGAGATGCACCTGGTGGTGGACATGAAGATGACCCTCGACCAGGGCGGCGCGGGCCCCACCACCATGGTCATCCGGCAGACGATGGACGTGGCGATCCGCGCGCAGAAGTAGCGCCCCCGCCGCCGGGCCGGCGTCCGCCGCCGTTTGTCGGCGACGCGGGGGGCGCGTAGGCTCCACCCGCCATGGCCGACACGGACCCCTCCTCGCCCCTCTCCGCCCCCTACGACCCGAAGACGATCGAGCCCGCCGCGCAGGCGCTCTGGGAGTCCGAGCGCTGCCACGCGTTCGACCCGTCCTCGGCGGCGCCGGTCTTCTCGGTGGACACGCCCCCCCCGACGGTCTCGGGCGCGCTCCACATCGGCCACGTCTTCTCCTACACCCAGGCCGAGTGCATCGTCCGCTACAAGCGGATGCGGGGCTTCAACGTCTTCTACCCGTTCGGCTTCGACGGGAACGGGCTGCCCACGGAGCGCCTGGCGGAGCAGGAGCACGGCGTGCGCGGCAAGGACCTCCCGCGCCCCGACTTCGTCCGGCTCTGCCTCGAGACGTCGCGGAAGTACGCGACCGCCTTCGAGGGCTTCATGCGGACGCTGGGGATCAGCGCCGACTGGAGCCTCGCGTACAGCACGATCGACGAGCGCTGCATCCGCATCTCCCAGCGCGGCTTCATCGACCTCTGGCGGAAGGGCCACGCGTACCTGAAGGAGGCTCCGACGCTCTGGTGCACGCAGTGCGGGACGGCGCTCGCGCAGGCCGACCTCGAGGCGAAGGACAAGGCCGCGCAGTTCACGACCCTGCGGTTCGACCTGGAGGGCGGCGGGGCGCTCGAGATCGCGACGACGCGCCCGGAGCTCCTGCCCGCGTGCGGCGCGATCTTCGTGCACCCCGGCCATCCGCGGGCGCGGGAGCTCCTGGGCCGACGCGCGATCGTCCCGCTGGCGGGCCGGAGCGTGCCCGTCCTCGCCGACGAGAAGGCGGATCCCGAGAAGGGCACCGGCCTCGTCATGTGCTGCACGTTCGGCGACAAGACCGACGTGGAGTGGTTCCACAAGCACGGGCTCGAGCTCCGCCAGGCCGTCGCGCTGGACGGCACCATGACCGCCCTGGCGGGCCCGGAGGCGGGCCAGCACGTGAACAAGGCGAGGAAGGCGATCCTCGAGCGCCTGACGGCGGCCGGCCACGTCACGGGGTCGAAGGAGATCGTCCACCCGGTCAACACCCACGAACGGTGCAAGACCGACATCCAGTACCTGCCCACGAAGCAGGTCTACGTCCGCCTGCTGGACAAGAAGGCCGACCTCGTGGCGCAGGGCGAGAAGGTGCGTTGGCTGCCGGAGTACATGGGGAAGCGGTACCGGAACTGGGTGGACGGGCTCGAGATGGACTGGTGCATCTCGCGCCAGCGCTTCTACGGCGTGCCGTTCCCGCTCTGGCACTGCCGGGGCTGCGGCGGCGTCCTGCTCGCCCGCGACGAGGACCTGCCCGTCGATCCCACGGCCCGCGCGCCCCACGGCCCCTGCGAGACCTGCGGGTCCTCCGACCTCGTGGCCGAGCGCGACGTGATGGACACCTGGGCGACGTCGAGCGAGACGCCGCAGATCAACGCCCGCTGGGGCGACGGCGCTGGGGCCGCGCGCGCGCCGCTGCCCATGTCGCTGCGTCCGCAGGCGCACGAGATCATCCGCACCTGGGCCTTCTACACGATCCTCAAGTCGTGGCTCCACCACGGGCAGGTCCCGTGGGGCGACGCGATGATCTCGGGCCTCGTGCTCGACGCGTCGCGCGAGAAGATCAGCAAGTCCAAGGGCAACGCCCCCACCGACCCGAAGGTGATGATCGACAGGCACGGGGCCGACCCGGTGCGCTACTGGGCGCTCTCCGCGAAGCTCGGCACCGACTACCCCTACAGCGAGGACGACCTCGCGTCGGGACGGAAGCTCTGCGTGAAGCTCTGGAACGCGAGCAAGCTCGTGATCGGGCACCTCGCGGGCTTCGACCCGACGGCTCCCCGCGCGCCGGAGCGGACGGTGGACCGCGCGCTCCGGCTCCGCTTCGCGCGCACGGCCGCGGAGGTCACCGACCTCCTCGAGGCGTACGAGTTCGGGCTCGCGAAGAAGCGCGTCGAGGAGTTCTTCTTCGGCGACCTGTGCGACGTGTGGCTCGAGATGGTGAAGGACCGGCTCTACGACACGTCCCCCGAGGCGGCCCCCGTGCGGCGCGCCGCCCAGGCCACCGCCTACGAGGTGCTGTACGGGGTCCTGCGCCTGCTCAGCCCCTTCGTGCCGCACGTCGTGGAGGCCATCCACCAGGCCTGGTTCCGGGAGAAGGAGCGCGTCCCCGCGCTCGCGCGCGCCCCGTGGCCCACGCCCCCGCGCCCCGCGCCGGAGGACGCCGCGTTCCCGGCGTGGGACGTCGGCGTCGCCGTGCTGTCCGGGGTGCGACGCTGGCGGTCCGAGCACAAGGTGTCCCCCGGCAAGCCCCTCCCGCGGGTGCGGGCCACGCTCCCCCCCGGCGCGCTCGGTCGATTCGCGGAGGTGGAGGCCGACGTCCGCTCGGCGGCGCGGATCGCGACGCTGGAGGCGGTCGCCGGGCCGGAGGACCTCGCCGAGGCCCGCGTCGAGATCCTGGAGGCGCCGCCCGCGCCTGCGTGAGGCGTCGGGGGTCCCCTCCCGTACACTCCGCGTCCCCCCGGAGCCTCCTTCCCCTATGTGCGGCTTCATCGGCATGTCGGCCCCCGGTCCCGTCGCCCACGAGATGGCCGACGGCCTGCTCGTCCTCCAGCATCGCGGGCAGGACGCCGCGGGCATCGCGACCTTCGACGGGGAGACGTTCCACATCGAGCGCGGGGTGGGTCTCGTGCGCGAGTGCTTCGACGAGCGGCGGCTGGCCCGCCTCCCCGGGGGGATGGCGGTCGGGCACACCCGCTATCCCACCGTGGGCAGCGGCACCGCGGACGACGCCCAGCCCCTCTACACGAACTCCCCGTTCGGCATCGCCATGTCGCACAACGGGAACGTGACCAACTACATGGAGCTCCGCAAGGAGCTGGGCGACAAGGACCAGCGACGCCTCGGGACGAACTGCGACGTCGAGGTGATCCTCAACGTGTTCGCCTCCGCCCTCACCCGTGCGAAGGCCGGGGGCTTCCCGGGCATGGCGTTCTCCGCGGTCGGTGAGGTGTTCAAGCGCGTGAAGGGCTCCTACAGCGCCGCGGCCATCGTCGGCGGGCACGGGCTCGTCGCCTTCCGCGACCCGTACGGCATCAAGCCCGCCATCCTCGGCCGACGCCTCGACGGCAAGCGGACGGCCTGGTGCGTCGCCAGCGAGAGCGCGGTCCTCCAGGTGCTCGGCTACGACATCGTCGGCGACCTGGCGCCGGGCGAGGCCGTGGTCGTGGGCATGGACGGCCGCCTCGCGCGGCGCGTGGTCGCGGGCTCCGGCGCCGAGGGGCACCGGCCGTGCGTGTTCGAGTACATCTACTTCGCGCGCCCGGACAGCGTGATCGACGACATCTCGGTCTACAAGGCGCGCCTCCGTCTCGGCGAGTCGCTGGCGCACCTGGTGCGCGAGCAGCACCTCGAGCCCGACGTGGTGGTCCCCGTGCCCGACTCGGCCCGCGCCGCCGCCCTCGAGTGCGCCCGCGTGATGGGGGTCAAGTACCGCGAGGGGCTGCTCAAGAACCGGTACGGGGGCCGCACCTTCATCATGCCGGGCCAGGCCGAGAGGGCGAAGAACGTCCGGGCGAAGCTGACCCCGCTGCCCCTCGAGATCGAGGGCAAGAAGGTCCTCCTCGTGGACGACAGCATCGTGCGCGGCACCACGACCCGCGAGGTCGTGCGGATGGTGCGGGACGCGGGCGCGAAGGAGGTCTACCTCGCCGTCTCCGCCCCCCCCATCAAGTACCCCTGCGTGTACGGCGTGGACATGCAGACGCGCCACGAGTTCATCGCGCGACGCCTGAAGACCACGGACAAGATCGCCCAGGCCGTCGGCGCCGACGCCCTCGTCTACATGACCATCGAGAAGATGGTCTCCGCGGTGAAGGGCCCCACGAAGCGCATCCACGCCTTCTGCATGGCCTGCATGGACGGCAAGTACCCCACCGGCGACGTCACCCCGGCGACCCTGCGCACGATCGAGTCGGAGCGCGCCCGCGCGGCGCGCAAGGCCGACGGGGGGACCCCCGTCGGCGCCGCCAGCGGCCCCGGGACGGGAGGCGCGGGGGAAGGCCCCGAGACGGCGGACCTCACCGTCCCGACGCGCCGCCCTCGCTAAGGGCCTGCGACGAAACAACTGAGGCACTTCGGCCGGCGGCGGGGGCCGCCTCACTTCGTCACTCGTCGTCAACGTGTCGGGAACACGCCCTCCTCCTCGTTCCTCGTGATCCGGCGCCCCGGCGCTCCCCCGAACTGCGTCACTTGTTTCGTCGCAGGCCCTAAGGCTTGCCCGCGCTGCAGCTGCCGGCCCGGCGCAGGCTCGTAGGAGCCCCCCTACCTCGGGGGAACCGAGGGCGGGGACCCCTGCGGCGGGGCGCCCGAAGGCGGCGCGAGCGGCGGGGCGGTCAGGTGGCTGAGCGGGGTGCACTCGCAGGCGCAGCGGGGGGCGGAGCAGCGATAGAGCGGCTTCCCGGGGCGCTTGAGCAGCTTGTCCTGCGTCGTCTGAAGGCGGTGCGTCTCCACGACGGCCCCGCACCGAGGGCACTTCGCCGCCCCGGCGCCGTCCATCGCCGCACAGACCTTGACCCGTTCGTCGTACGTGTACGTCGGCATCCGTCGCTCCCGCCCGCGAACCACCTTCCCATCAGACGTACGCCGAGGCTCCCGGGATCCGGAATTCCGCCCGCCTCGCCGCCCGCGCGCCGGAGTTCTACCTCCCGTCCGAGGGGCGGGCCTCCTCGGGCTCGAGGGTCACCTGCCACTCGAGGCTCGCGAGCGGGAGCGGACGCACCGGACTCGAGGGGTCCTCGGGCTCCGCATCGGGGACGGTGAGCGTCTGGCGCAGCGGCCGGAAGCCCGGACAGGCGAAGAACACCTCGTAGGGGCCGGGTTCGAGCGGGCCGACGCGGTAGCTCCCGCGCCGCCCGGGGTCCTCGAGGAGGAGCGCCTCGCCCGCACGACGCAGGTCCTCGGTGGATCCGACCACGCCGAAGAGCGCCGCGCGCAGGACCACGTCGAGGTGGCGCGCCCCCGACCGTGCGTCCACCAGCTCGAGGGTGGCGCCGGAGAGGGGCGCGCCGGAGGGATCGGAGAGGCCGACCCGCATGCGCCCCCCCTTCGCCAGCGTCGCCGTCAGGGAGGCGTCGGGGCCGTCGGGGAAGAGGACGCGCCGCACGGTCGGGGCGAACCCCTCGGCAGCGATTGCCACGGCGACCGGCGCGGACGCGTCCAGGCCGTCCAGCACGAACGCACCGTCCGCTCCGGTACGGGTGCGCCGCAACGCCCCGTCCCGCACGTGCGTCCGGCCGAGCCCCGCGCGTTCGGTGCGCCCGTCCGCGAGGACCGCCACCGCCGCGCCGGGCACCGGTCG
>CAZJJQ010000187.1:0-7222 GCA_964546345.1 uncultured Planctomycetales bacterium | reverse complement strand
TCCCCGTCCGGCCGAGACCGGAGAAGAGCGAGGCGAAGCGCTGGGAGATGGACTCGAACAAGGTGGGCGGGACGGGACCTGGGCGACGGAAGGGGGGGGCGGCGGGGGGGGCGGAACGGGGTCGGCGGGCGCTCGGCCGGGGTCGAACGCTCAGGCCGCGCAGGCACGCCTGGCGGCTAGGGGCACGACGGGGCGGCCGAAACGGCGGATTGAACCATCGGGCGGGCCCCCGCCCTACCCTTGCCGCGAGCGTCCCCCGGGTGCCGACCCCCTCCCGCCCCCGCCGCCCCCACCCTCCCGGGGCCCGCTGCCCCCCCCGGCAGCCCCCAGGTCGGCGGGGCACGCCTCCGGACGGGCAGGGTCCGTGCGCCCCCCGTCAGTCGAGGGGGGCCGGGGTGCGGTCGGAGATGCGGCGGATGCGCGCGCCGAGGGCGACCAGCTTCTCCTCGATGCGCTCGTAGCCGCGGTCGATGTGGTAGACGCGGTCGACGAGGGTGGTCCCGTGGGCGGCCAGCCCGGCGACCACGAGGGCGGCGGAGGCGCGGAGGTCGGAGGCCATCACCGGCGCCCCCGAGAGGTAGTCGACCCCCTCGACGATCGCGGTGGGCCCCTCCTTGCGGATGCGGGCGCGCATGCGCTGGAGCTCGGCGACGTGGATGAAGCGCTCGGGGTAGATCTTCTCGGTGACGAAGCTGTTCCCGTCGGCGACGCAGAGGGTGGCCATGAACTGAGCCTGGAGGTCGGTCGGGAAGCCCGGGTGCGGCAGGGTGACGATGTCGGTGGGCCGGATGCGCTCGAGCGCGCGCACCCGGATCGACCGGTCGGCGCGCCGCTCGACGGTGACGCCCATGCGGCCGAGGGTGGCGATGGCGGCGGTCAGGTGCGAGGCGTCGGCCCCCCGGAGGACCACGTCCCCGTGGGTGATGGCGGCGGCGAGCATGAAGGTGCCCGCCTCGATGCGGTCGGCGATGACCCGGTGACGGGCGCCCGTGAGGCGGTCCACGCCCACCACCTCGAGGTGCGGCCCGCCGATGCCGGTGATCCGGGCGCCCATGGCCACCAGGAACCGGGCCAGGTCGGCCACCTCGGGCTCGCAGGCGGCATGCTCGATCACGGTGGTGCCGGGCGTCAGCACGGCGGCCATGAGGACGTTGGCCGTCCCGGTGACGGTCGGGCCGTAGGCCCCGCCGAGGTAGATCTCCCGGCCGGACATCTTGCGGCCGTCGGCGTGGATGTAGCCGGCCTCGAGCCGCATCTCGGCGCCGAGCCCCTCGAGTCCCGCCACGTGGAGGTCGATGGGCCGGGGGCCGATGACGCAGCCCCCGGGGAAACTCACCTCCGCGCGCTTGCGGCGGGCGAGGAGCGGGCCGAGCACGCAGATGGAGGCCCGCATGGTCTTGACGAGCTCGTAGGGCGCGCGGCACTTGGAGTCGTCCACCACCTCGGTGGTGAGCGTGCCGGGGCCCTTCTCGACCGCGACGCCGAGCTCGCGGAGGATCCGGACCATCGTGTCCAGGTCGCGGAGGTCGGGGACCCCCTCGAGCACGCAGGGTCCGTCGGCCAGGATCGTGGCGGCGAGGATGGGGAGGACGGCGTTCTTCGCCCCCGAGATGGCGACCTCTCCGCGGAGCGGGACCCCGCCTTCGATCTCGAGCTTGTCCACGGGCCGAGGCCCTCCGCCGGGGCGTGCGCGCCCGGTGCTCCGGAGGATCGGACGGGGGGGGGACGATCTTCGGCGGGAAACCCCGCCCCGGGGGGCCGAACGGCCCCGCCCGGGCTTGCCCACCCCAGGGGGTGGCATATCTTGAGGGATTCTCCGCTGCTTGCGCCCCGGGAGCCTTTCACAGATGACGAACGCCGTCGCCTTCGACGCCAGCGCCTTCCTCCAGACGCTCAAGTTCGGCGCCGCCGAGCTGGCCGCCGCCCGTGCCGCCATGCGCGACTCGCGAGAGGCCCGGCAGGTGATCGAGCCGGCGAGCCAGGCCGAGGCGGGCAAGGACGCCGCGGCGGCGCTCCGCAAGGGCACCGCCCTGTACCTGATGGGGCGCTCCCGCGAGGCGTGCGTGGCGCTGGCGACGGCCGGCGACTCGGCCCAGGCGAAGCTCGTCCGCGGCAAGGCCGCCCTCGAGGACGCCGATCCGATCGGGGCGGCCGAGGCGCTCGGCGGGCTGACGACCCAGGCGGTCGCGAACGGGATGCTCGACCTGGACGCCGCCACGGCCAAGGCCCTCGCGGGCGACCTCGAGGGAGCCCGGGCGCTCGCGGCGAAGATCCCGGCCGACCGCAAGGCCGACGCGCTCTTCGTGGAGGCGCTCGTCCTCGAGGGGGAGGGCCGCCACCCGGAGGCGCGGGTGAAGTACGAGGCGGCCCTCGAGCTCGACCCGTCCCACGCGCGGGCGCTGTTCCGGCTCGCGTACGCCCACGATCTCGCGGGCGACGACGAGCGGGCGATCGAGCTCTACCGGCGCTGCGCGGCGCTCGAGCCGACCTACACGAACGCGCTCCTCAACCTGGGCCTCCTCCTCGAGGACCACGAGCGCTTCTCCGAGGCCGAGGGCCTCTACCGCCGCGTGCTGGCCGCCGATCCGACGCACGAGCGCGCCCGCCTCTACCTGAAGGACGTCCTCTCGTCGCAGACGATGTACTTCGACGAGGACAGCGAGCGCAAGGAGGACCGGCGCAACCAGATCCTGCGCACTCCGATCAGCGAGTTCGAGCTCTCCGTCCGCTCGCGGAACTGCCTCGCGAAGATGGAGATCAAGACGCTCGGCGACCTCATCCGCAAGACCGAGGCCGAGCTCCTGGCCTACAAGAACTTCGGCGAGACGTCGCTGCAGGAGATCAAGGACATCCTCGCCCAGAAGGGCCTGCGCCTCGGCATGGGCGCGGACGACGGCATGGGCGGCGTCGCCAGCCGGGCCGAGGCCGAGGCCGAGCTGGACGCGCTCTTCGGCGGCGCCGACGACGACGATGACGACGACCTCGACGACGTCGATGGCGACCCGCGCGCCCTCCCGATCTCGGCCCTCCAGCTCTCCGTGCGCGCCCAGCGGTGCGTCGAGGCCCTCGAGCTCGAGACGGTCGGCGACCTCGCCGACCGCACCGTGGAAGAGCTGATGGCGAACAAGAACTTCGGCCAGACGACCCTGGTCGAGGTCACCAAGAAGCTCACGGGCCTCGGGCTGTCCCTCAAGGGCGCCGCCGCCCCGGCGAAGGCGTCCTCCGCGGAGGACGACCTCGACGACGACGACGAGGGGGACGACGACGGCGGGGACGACGCGGACGCCGAGCCCGACGACGTCGAGTAGCCGTACGGAGCCGGCGCAACCACCTCTACGCTAGCGGTACGGAGCCGGCGCAAACACCGCTACTCTGGCGTGGAGAAGGCCGTCCCTGGGAAAGGGGCCTTCCCGCCAGAGTAGAGGTGTTTGCGCCGGCTCCGTACCGCTACTTCTTGAACATCGCCTTGATGTTCTTCTTCCCGTCCTCGAACTTCTTGAACCACTCGACGGGATCGCCGACGGAGTCGCCGGTCAACATGTCGAGGGCCTTCCCGATCTTCTCGGACAGGACGCCCCAGCGGGCCGAGGCCTCGGGGCTCGGGTTCTTGCTCGAGCTGCGGCTCGGGACCATGTTCTTCCCCGCCTTCACGATCTCGGTGAGGATCCGCTCGCGCTGCTTGCTCGTGTTGTAGTTGCCGAGCGCCGTGACGGCGGCGCCGGCGAAGTCGGCCTGCTTGGCCTTCGTGAACGTCTCGAGCAGGCGGTCGATCGCGGCGTCGGGGTGCAGGAGCCCCACGGCCTTGACGAACTCGACGTTCCAGCGCTCCTGGTCCTCGACGTCGTCGGCCGGGTAGGCGCTCTGGATCGCCTTCCAGGCCTCCTTGCCGTCCTCGGTCTCGACCAGGGCGTCGAGGGCCGCTCCGCGGGCGGTCGTCATCTTGTTCTGCTTGACGACGGCCCCGAGGCCTTTCGCGATGGAGGCGCGCAGCGCCCCGTCCTGCGTGGACTTGTACAGCGGCGGCAGCTTCTTGGCGGCGGTCGTGATCGCCCCTTCGTCCTTCGCCTTGAGGGCGGTGTCCATCTCGAGCAGGATCGCCTTCACCTGGCTCGCCGCGTCGGTCGCGGGCTCGGCCGCGGGCGGCGCCGCATGGGCGGGACGGACGCAGGACAGGGGGGCCGCAAGCGCGGCGAGGAGGGCGAGCCGACGGGAGAGGCGCATGGGAACCTCCGAAGGAACGACGGATTGTGCCTAGGCTCCGGGCTCGCCTTCCACGTTTATGTACGGGGTCGGAGGAGGGGTGCCGGCGACACCCGGGCATCAACGCACGAACCGTGCCGATGCACGCAACCCGCCCCACGTCAACGCGCCGTAGGAATTCGCCGACAGGCCGTCGCCCCCCCCCTGCGGCGCGAGCGCCTGTGCGGGTGGGCACCGGGAACCCAACGCCCTGGCTACGCGCCCCCGCCTACTTCGAGGCCGCGCGGAGCGCGCGTTTCACGAGGTCGCCCGTCTCGAGCTCCGCGGCCTTGGGGATCCGCCGCAGCCGCTCGGCCGCCTCGGCAGGGTCGAGGCCGAGCGCGGTGAGCGCCGCCAGCGCCTGCGCGAGGGGCCCGGCGACGGCCGCGTCGCCCCCGCCGGTGCTCGACACCTCCGACGCCCACTTGTCGCGCAGCTCCACCACGATCCGCTCCGCGGTCTTCTTGCCGATCCCCTTGACGCGGGTCAGCGCCGCGACGTCGCCCGCCGCGACGGCGGCGCGCAGGTCCGTCGCGCGCATGCCGGAGAGCAGGGCGAGGGCCGTCGCGGGCCCGACGCCCGACACGGAGAGGCACGAGCGGAAGAGCGCGCGCTCCTCGTCGGACAGGAACCCGAAGAGGCGCCACTCGTCCTCGCGCACGACGAGGTGGAGCTTCATCGCCACCTCGGTGCCCACGGCGGGGAGCCGTTCGGCGGTCGAGAACGGGACGTGCAGGGCGTAGCCGAGCCCACCGGCCTCGACCACGCACGAGGTCGCGTCCTTCGACGTCAGGCGACCGCGGAGGCTCTCGTACATGCGCGGCAGAATAGCGCCCGGGGGTCCCATCGCAGCCCCGGGGAACGGAGGGGGCGCCGGGGGACGGGCCGGTCGAGGGGGCGGCGGTATCATCCTCGCCCTCCCCCCTCGAGACGCCGTCCATGAGCCCGAGCACCCCGATCGCCGCCCTCCCGAAGCACGTCGGGGAGTCCGTCACGGTGAACGGCTGGCTCTACCACCGCCGGACCGCGGGCAAGCTCTGCTTCCTCGAGATCCGGGACGGCACCGGGATCGTCCAGGCGGTGCTCAAGCGGGGCGCGGTCCCCGACGCGGCCTTCGAGGCGTTCGAGAAGCTCCCCCTCGAGAGCAGCGCGTCCCTGATCGGCACGGTCCGCGCCGACCCCCGCTCCCCGGGGGGCGTCGAGCTCTCCGTCACGGCGCCGACCGTCGTCGGCGCCTGCGTCGCCGAGTTCCCCATGCAGAAGAAGGAGCATGGGATCGGCTTCCTGATGGAGCAGCGGCACCTCTACCTGCGCTCCAAGAAGCCGACCGCGGTGCTGCGGATCCGGGCGGAGGTCGAGCGGGCGCTGCGCGAGTACCTCGACGGCGAGGGCTACACGGCGGTGGACGCGCCCATCTTCACGCCCTCGGCCGCGGAGGGCACCGCGAACCTGTTCCGCGTGGACTACTTCGGCGAGCCCGCGTTCCTCTCCCAGACCGGGCAGCTCTACATGGAGGCGGCGGCCCAGGCGCTCGGGAAGGTCTACTGCTTCGGGCCCACCTTCCGCGCCGAGAAGAGCAAGACCCGCCGCCACCTCACGGAGTTCTGGATGCTCGAGCCCGAGATCGCCTTCGGCGACCTCGAGCAGGTGATGGCGCTCATGGAGGGATGCGTGTCGCACGCGGTCGCGCGCGTCCTCGAACGACGCCGGCCCGAGCTGGACGTCCTCGAGCGGGACGTGAAACGGCTCGAGTGCGTGAAGGCGCCGTTCCCCCGCGTCTCCTACGACGAAGCCCTGGAGCGCCTGAAGGGCGGGGAGGCCTCCATCCCCTGGGGCGAGGACTTCGGCGCGCCGCAGGAGGACCGGATCTCGGCCCAGTACGACCGCCCCGTCCTGATCCACCGCTTCCCGACCAAGATCAAGGCCTTCTACATGCGCCCCGACCCCGAGCGCCCGGACGTGGCGCTCGGCTGCGACCTGATCGCGCCCGAGGGCTACGGCGAGATCATCGGCGGGGGCGAGCGCCAGAGCGACCTGGCCTACCTCGAACGCAAGATCGCCGAGGAGGGCCTCCCGAAGGAGGCCTACGAGTGGTACCTCGACCTGCGGCGCTACGGGGCGTGCCCGAGCGCCGGGTTCGGGCTCGGTCTCGAGCGCACCGTGGCCTGGATCTGTGGTCTCGACCACGCCCGCGAGGCGGCCGCCTTCCCCCGCACCCTCACCCGCGTCTATCCGTAGCACCGGGGCGATCCCACGCCCCCTACCACGGCGCCCCCTCCCCGCCCGGCGCCCGCGCCCCCCCACGCCTCGCCGCTCCTCCGCTCCCCGCGCCCCCCACCTCCCCACCCGGCTCCTTCCCTCCGCTCACGCCCCGCACCGCCGCCGCCCCTCCGACGCTCTCCATTCCGAGCGCTCCCCCACCCCCCCGAGGTCCCATGCCCCACGCACCGCTCTCCCGGGACGACGCGGCCGGCCTGATCCGGACGGTCGAGGAGACGGTCGGGCAGGTCGTGGTGGGACAGGCCGACGTCGTCCGTCAGACGCTCGCGTGCGTGCTCGCCCGCGGGCACGCGCTGCTCGAGGGCTCACCGGGGCTGGGCAAGACGCTCCTGGTGAAGACGCTCGCGGGGGCGCTGGGCGTGTCGTTCAGCCGCATCCAGTTCACCCCGGACCTCCTGCCCGCGGACGTGACGGGCACGTCGATCCTCGTGGACGGGCCCGAGGGACGTCGGCTCGAGTTCCGCGGGGGCCCGATCTTCGGCCACCTCGTGCTCGCCGACGAGGTGAACCGCGCGACGCCCCGCACGCAGTCGGCGCTCCTCGAGGCGATGCAGGAGGGGGCCGTGACGGTGGGCCGCGATCGGTGGGCGTTACCCACGCCGTTCTGCGTGCTCGCGACGCAGAACCCGATCGAGATGGAGGGCACGTATCCGCTGCCGGAGGCGCAGCTCGACCGGTTCCTGGCGAAGCTCCTGGTCGCGCC
>CAZJJQ010000186.1:0-7235 GCA_964546345.1 uncultured Planctomycetales bacterium | reverse complement strand
ACTTCTCGCCGGGGATGCGGGTGTCGTCGCGCACGCGGACCGTGACGCGATGGACGCCGATGGGCAGGCCCTCGAGGGTGACCACCGAGCGGAGGACCCCGCCCTTGCGGACGTCCTTCGCGGGCAGCTCGTCGCCGGGAGGCGCGCCGGGCGGCCACGGCTCGGCGTGCCGCGCGAAGCCGCGCACCGGGCCGGCCCCGGTCCGGCCGTCGGGCACGAGCGCCGGCATCCCCTCCTCGTCGGCGCCGCCTCGCCGAGGCGCGCGGGAGGGCCGGGCCGCGTCGTCCTCCGGCGGCTCCTCGGGCTCGTCGTCCTCGCGCGTCACGCTGCGGCGCTTCACGTGCTCGACGAACCAGTCCACGAGGAGCGCGTGCCGCTTGGGCCGCAGGGGCACCACCGACAGCTCCACGGGCTCGCCGTGCGCGACGACGAGGGCGTCGGAGGCCGGCACGGCCTCGTCGATCGGGTTCACGTACTCGTAGAGCTTCTGGACGCCCGCCTCGCGGCACACCCAGCACATCCGGCTGCCGCCGCCCGCGTTCATGGCGCAGCTGGCCGCCGGCCGCCACACGCCGAGCTGGTACGTCGCCCCGCCGAGGAAGACCCCCACCTCCGGATTCTTCGCCTCGAGCCAGTGCCGCCACGGGACGTGGGTCGGGTCGGGCGGCTCCTTCGGTCCGAGGCCCGAGATCGCGTTCCGCGCCGCGACGCGCCCCGGCGGCGCCCCGGGGTTGTTCGCGTACTCGTCCAGCAGCCCGACGAACGCGTGGCCGAACTCGTGCACGACCGCCACGCGGCGCCCCGTGGTCGCGATCCCCATGCCGCCCATCCCGAGCGAGCCCTTCTTCGCGAAGCAGATGGTGAGCCCGTCGCTCTCCGCGAGGTACTTCCGCCACTGGAAGACCATCTCGGGATCCGCCCAGACCTGGTTCTGCGGCCCCGCGGCCTGGCAGTTCAGCGCCGTCGAGTACTCCTTGAGGGGCTTGGTGCGCTTCTTCTTGGGCGGCTTGGTGGGATCGGTCGGGACCTCGGGGCGCGCGACCTCGTCCACGCCCTCCTCCTTCGAGGCGAGGTCGAAGCGCCACACGTTGAAGTAGCTCTCGTACTCGTCGTACAGCGGCTCGGCCCAGAACTCGACGAGCTGCGCCTCGGCGTGCTTGCGGAAGACGTCCTGCTGCGTCAGGAGGTAGCCGTCCCCCATCAGCTCGACGTCGATCCGGTTGGCGCTCGGGCCGCCGACGTGGACCTGCTCGATGCCGAGGAACGCGTTCTCGGCCGAGCGTTCGTCGGCCTCGCGCCGCAGCTCCGGATCGGCGCCGGGCCAACGCTCGAGCCAGTCGAGCAGCTTGCGCCGCGCGGACGCGAACTGGCGGCGGCCCTGCAGCGCGACGGCCTCGTCGAACTGGGCCTTCGCCGTGCGGGCGTCGTCCGGGGAGAGACTTCCCCCGGGGCTCGGCCCCTCCTGCGGATTCGGGACTTTAGTCCCGGGATCTCCAGGAGCCCCTGGCCCCCCGGGAACCGGCTTCGGCCCCCCATCCTCCGGGGCCGGCGTCGGGGCCGCGAGCCCGGCCCGCGCCGGGCCGCAGGCCACGGCGCACAGGAGGGCGAATCGCAGGAAAACGCGGCGCCACATGGCGGAATCATACGCGGGCGCAGGCCGCGGAGCGCCGGGGCCGTGGCGCCTGACGGGGGCTCCGACCCTCCAGGTGGTTCGGCTGCCGGGGGTCCCACCGGGTCCCGCCCCCCCCGGGGGAGGCAGGACGTCGGAATTGTCGGACAGATCGAAGGGGCCCCCTTCCCCCCCCGGCCCCCGGTAGTAGGATCCCGGGGTGGGGTTTCCGCGAGTCCGGCGCCGGCCGTCGGACGTTTTTCTTTTGCCAGGACCGGGGAGCGACACGCATGAACACGACGGGCGGAGACATTCGCGAACTCTCGACGCTGGCCGATTTCGAGGCCGCCGTCACCGGGGGTGCGGGCTTCCTGGTCATCACGGACCGGTCCACACCCACGCACGTCCACCGCGCCAAGTGCCCGGCCCTCCAGGCCTCGCACTTCGTGACGAAGGTGGTCACCAACCAGGCCCGCCGCGGTCGCTACTACCACGCGGCGACGCTGGAAGCCGTGCAGGCCCGCTTCACCGCGAAGGTGTGCGGCGTGTGTCACCCCGACGGCCCCTCCCTGTAGGGACCGGCGCGAAGGCGCACGGGGGCAGCGGTCGGTCGGAGTCCGGGGTCAGGGCGGCGACGTCCCGACCTCCCCGTGAGCACCGGGAGCGGAAGGCCTGCTCTCAAGGCTCCGCGCGGGGGGATCCGGCAGAGGAGCGCGCGCTGGAGGTCTCCAGCGCCTTGGCGGCGATGACGGGGGCCGCGAGGGCCGCGGAGGAGAACGCCTCCTCGATCCCGAACGCGGCCTGGATCTTCGCGGCCATGCGCTGGTCGTAGAACCGCAGCAGGACGCGGATCCGCGGGTTCATCCTGCGGGCGTCGAGCGCCACCTCGAGGTTGCCGAGGTCGTCGTTCGTCGCCGCGATGATGCAGCGCGCGAGGGGCACGCCCGCCTCGACCAGCACGGCGTCGTCGCGCATGTCGCTCGACAGGACCGGGGTGCCGGCGGCGCGGGCCGCGGCGGCGAAGCGCGATCCCGCATCCCGCTCGATGGCCACCACCTCGGCGCCGGCGGCGCGCAGGCTCTCGAGGACGCGGCTGCCCACGTGGCCGAGGCCGCAGAGGACGACGTGGTCGCGGTAGGTGCTGGCCATGACTTTCATCCATTCGCGTTCGCCGCGGCGGCGCGACGTCATGAGGAGGGCGAACCGGACGATCCCCTCGCCGAGGACCGCGAAGCCGAGGATCGGGTAGACCGCGTGCAGGATCTCGAGGTACCAGGTCTGCGGCGGGTTGAACACCACCTCGCCGAACAGCGCCGTCCACGCTCCGTACACGGACAGCAGCCAGTCCGGGCGTCGTCCGGCGAGCGCCGCGTGCGGCGTGACGCGGAACAGGATCGCGCCGAGGAGCACGGCGACGCCCGCGACGAGGAGCGTGCCCCGGAACTCGCGCACGAGCGCCGCCCCGTACAGGGCGAACACGCGAAGGCGGTGCAGGCGCGACCGGGGAGGGGACGACACGGGACGATCGTACGCGCCGCGGCCCCCCGCCGCCCGCGGGCCGACGGGGGGACCGCCGTCGGACCGTACCCGCGGCGTCGCCCGGGACTCGATCGGGGTACGTCCGGGGATCCCGCCCCCGCCGCCCCCCGAATCCGCGAACCACGCTTGCGACGTGCCTCCTTGGAGTGTGGAATGGACCACGTCCCGGGCCCCTCCGGCCCGGTCGGAGCCCTCATGCGTACCACTTCCGTGCTCGCCCTCGCGGTGAGCCTCGCCTTGGGCGCGCAGATCCTGCGCGCACCCACTGCCTCCGGCGGCTGCTGAGGCCGCAAGCGTTCGGCGGCCGGTCAGGCCGCCCTGCAGATTCCCTGGACGTCCCTCCCCAGGATCTCGCCCGAGACCGCGAAGCCCGCGGTCGTGACCGGCGAAGACGCGGCGGCCCCCGCGCCCGAGCCCGAGACGGTGGCCGCTCCCGTCGTGGCGGACCGCCCGTTCCTGGTCTACGTGACCGACGGCGCCGGCGGCGGCGACTACGACAAGGCCGAGAAGGTCGTCCTGCAGGACGAGCGCGTCGCCTACGGCGCGCGGGCCTTCACCGCGGTGCGGATGTCGCCGGAAGAGGTCGCCGGCGATCCCCTGCTCGCGAAGGCGGGCAAGGAGCTCCCGCGCTTCCTGGTCGTCTCGGCCGACTGCAAGAACGTGGCGGTGCTCGAGAAGGACCGCCTCTCGGCCTCGGCGCTCTGGACCGCCATGAAGACCACGTGCGACCGCTTCTACGTGAAGAGCGTGGACGGCGCCGTGAAGGGCATGAAGGACCTGGTCCTCGAGCTCGACAGGATCGAGGGCGAGCGCAAACAGCTCAGCGACAAGCTCGAGCGGCTGAACGCGAAGGGCACCGACGCCGAGCGCAAGGCCGTCGAGGCCAAGCTCGCCGAGCTCGACGCGCGGACGCAGAAGGCCCGGGAAAAGGAAGCCGAGATCTTCGTCCTCACGCCGAAGGGTGCGTAGGGCGGGCTCGCAGGCCCGGCCCCGGAGGCGGGCGCGCAGCCCCGGAGAGTCAGCGTGCGGCACGCGGGCTCCTCCCGGGGCCACGCTTCGTAGCGCCCTGCGGACGGAGACGTCCGCAGGGCGACCGCCGGTCCGTCCGCGCGCAGCGCGAGGCAGCCCCCACTCCCGGCCGTTCGCCGCCGGACCCGCAAGGGACGCGCGACGACGACACGCGGAGGCGTTCCCGCGCGGCGTTCGCGAGCTCCCGCCGAGCCCTCACACGGGCTGGTGAATCGCGCCGGCCTCCTCGAGCAGGGCGCCGATCCGGGCCTCGATCGCGGCCAGCCGGGCGCGCCCGACCTCCGCGTCGCCCCCGCGGGCCGCGTCCTCGACCTCGGCCAGGACCGCCACGGCCTCGGGCGCATGCAGGTGGAGGCACGAGCCCTTGAGCGCGTGGGCCTGCCTCGCGAGCTCGCCGGCGTCCCCTGCTTCGGCGGCGGTCCGCAGCGACGCGAGCCTCGCGGGGGCGTGCCGTCGGAAGAGGTCGGCCACCTCGACCGCGAGCCGGGTGGAGCTCTCGGGCGGGAGACCGAGGTCGGAGAGGTCGAACGCGCGGGGGCGCGTCGCGCTCCCGCCCGAGGCGGAGGAGAGCGGCGCCGGCGACGGGATCTCGGCGGGCTCCCCGCGGTCCGCGATGCCCCGGAGCACGCGCTCGAGCTCGGGCTGGCGGACGGGCTTCGACAGGACCTCGTCCATCCCGACCCGTCGGCAACGCTCCCGCTCGCCCGTGGTGGCCGACGCCGTCAGGGCGACGATGGGCAGCCGACGCCGTCCTCCGGAGGCGCGCTCGGCGACTCGGATCGTCCCCGCGGCCTCGTACCCGTCCATCTCGGGCATCTGGAGGTCCATGAGCACCAGGTCGAAGGCGCGGCTCCGGGTGAGGTCCACGGCCCTGCGCCCGTTCGTGGCCAGGGCGACCTCGTGTCCCATCCCCTCGAGGAGCCGGCGGACGACCTCCTGGTTCACGGCGTTGTCCTCGGCGACCAGGACCCGCAGGCGGCGGCAGGCCGCGACTCCCGGCCCGATCTCCCGCGGCTCGGGTCCGGCGGCGACGACGGGCCGCGTCGGAGCCTCCACGCAGGGCACCGTGAACCAGAAGGTGGCGCCCTGTCCCTCCACGCTCTCGGCGCCCATGCTGCCGCCCAGCGCGCGCACGATGCCGCGGCTGATCGCGAGGCCGAGCCCCGTGCCTCCGAAGCGTCGGTTCGTGGAGGACTCCCCCTGCTGGAACGGCTGGAAGAGGAGGGGGAGCCGATCCGGCGGGATCCCGATGCCCGAGTCGGTGACCGCGAAGCGCAGCGCGGGCGCAGCCCCGGCCTCGTGCGCGAGCGCGACCCGGACCGTCACCGCCCCCCGGGCGGTGAACTTCACCGCGTTGCCGAGGAGGTTGACGAGCACCTGGCGCAGCCGCGTGGGATCGGTCTCGATGCGGGCGGGGACGTCCGGCTCGACCTCCACGCGGAGGTCGAGCCCCTTCGAGCCGGCGGCGTGACCGACCACGGCGAGGGCCTGATCGAGGACCTCCCGGATCGGGACGTCGAGCCTCTCGAGCTCGAGCCGCCCGGCCTCGATCTTCGAGATGTCCAGGACGTCGCCCACGACCGAGAGCAACGCGTCCGCGCACACCTTGACGGTCTCGGCGCAACGGCGCTGGTCGGGATCGAGCGACGACCGGAGCAGGACCTCCGTCATGCCGACGATGCCGCTGATCGGCGTGCGGAGCTCGTGGCTCATGTGGGCCACGAAGCGGCCCTTCGCGGCGCTCGCGGCCTCCGCGCCGGTGCGCGCCTCCTCGAGCCGCAGGCGCGTCTCGTCGAGGCTCGAGAGCAGCAGGTTCACGTCCTCCGCCAGTCGCCCGAGCTCGTCGCGGCGCTCGACCGGCAGCCGGAGGGTCGTCGCGGAGCCCAGCTCCGCGGCGATCGCGCGCACGCGCTCGCCGAGCGCGGTGACGGGACGCACGACGTTGCGACCGAAGAAGCGATAGAGGGCCAGCAGGATCCCCGCGGCGATCAGGATGCCGTACGAGCCCGCCCACAGCGCGGCGGCGCGGCCCTGCGCCGAGATCTCCCGCGCCACGACCGCCCGCACCACGAGCAGCGGGGCTCCCCGCACGTCCCGCACGAGCCGGTGCGCGAGGAGGAGGTCCCCGTCCGCCTCGCGGAGCGCGGTCACGTCGCCCGTCTCGAGCTCGGAGCGGATGGACGCCTCCACCGCGCCCGGCCCCTGGACGGGGAGCACGGAGAAGTCCACCCGGACCCGCTCGCTCAGCGCCTGCACGGTGGCCGGAGCGAGGAACCGGCCCATCACGAGCGTGCCGCGCGGGGTCCCGGTGCCGTCGCTCGCCGTGATGGGGCGGGTGGCGACGACCAGCGTGCCGCGCGCCGTCCCGTAGAACCCGGACACGGGGCGGCGCTCCGTCCCGCCGAGCAGGGGATGGGATGCGGGCCAGAAGGTCGCGGGCAGCTCGGGGACCACCACCGCCTCGCGGGTCCCGAGGTCGTAGCAGCGTCCGAAGACCACGCCGCCATCGGGCGCCAGATACCAGACCACCTCGAGCTTGTTCACCGCGAACGTCTCGACGCTGAGGTTCGAGGTGATGAACGCCTGGGACCGCCCTTGCATGAACTCGTAGGAGTCGTCCCACTGGCCGTAGTCCGAGGCGACGCGGCGCACGGAGTCCACCTCTCCGGCGAGCCCCTCCGCGCAGCGTGCGGCATCCCGACGTGCCTGGCTCCGTTCCACGGCCTGGAAGCTCGAGCTCACCGACGAGCGTTCGACGAGCAGGAACGCCGCGGTGCCGGGCACGAGCACGGCCAGGATCGTGATCAACGTCCGAACCCGGAGGGAGATCGTCGGTCGGACGGTCACACGCGCCGCTCCTGGGAGCGCTTCCCGGGGTCGAGCCCCGGGACGGCCCCCGTGCCTCGTCCGTGGGCGTCCTCGCGATGGGGTTCCCCGCGTGTCGCCACGCGAGGCGGACTCTCACGAGGTCCACGGGGAGGAACCCGCCGCCCAGGTACCGCTGCGGGCGCTGGACCGGGCCCCGAGTCCCTTTCGGCCGGGACGGCGGCCGGACCCA
>CAZJJQ010000185.1:0-7265 GCA_964546345.1 uncultured Planctomycetales bacterium | reverse complement strand
CCCGTCACGGTCCCGCTCTCCTACGTGGTCGGGCGGCGTCGCATCCGCATGTACGTCACGACGCTGCCCACGGGCGCGCACCAGGTGCTGCCCGCCATGCGCGAGGAGGGCACGGGGGCCTGGTTCGACTACACCCACCTGATCTTCGGCGCGCCCGGGCTCGCGCCCGAGGAGGCGCCGACGGTGGCGCCGGGGGATCCGTCGTTCTGGACCGGGCCCGTGCGCTCCTTCGACGCACGCTGCGCGCGGTGCCACGTGAGCGGGCGCGAGGCCGTGGCGCCCGCCGCCGACGGCACCGGCCCGCGCTCCACGTGGAGGGCCCTGGGCGTGGACTGCGAGGCGTGCCACGGACCCTCGGGCGAGCACGTGGCGCTGTGGCGCGCCCTGCCGCGGGGCGAGGTGCACGATCCCGTGGTCCGCCTCCGCGACCTCTCCCGCGACGCGTCGCTCGCGGTCTGCCTCGCCTGCCACCTCGAAGGCGAGGTCGTCGATCCGGCCTTCTCGCCCGGGCAGGACCTCTTCGAGCACGTGGATCCGACGCTGCTCGACGACGCCGAGCGCATCGACCCCGCGGGCCGTCCGCTGGAGCTGGTCTACGAGGGGCTGGGCTTCCTCGTCTCGCGCTGCGTCGAGCGGGGCAAGCTCACCTGCGCCAGCTGCCACGCGCCGCACGGCAGCCCGCACGGCCCCTCGCTCCTCGGCCCCGTCACCGACGACGGGCTCTGCTCGCGATGCCACACCCGCCTCGCGGCCGAGGCGGGCAAGCATGCCCATCACCAGGGCGGGGGCAGCGGGGCGCGGTGCATCGCCTGCCACATGCCCAAGGTCCCGGTCGAGCGGGGCCACGGGGCCGTGACCGACCACTCCCTCTCGACGCCGGATCCGACCGGCACCCTGGGCGTGCGCGTCGCGCGCGACGCGTGCACGGGGTGCCACACGGGGGCGCGCGGGTTCGCTCCGGGGGCGCCGGGGCTCGATGCGACGGCTCTTTCGAAGGCGTTCCGGACGTGGTGGCCCCACGCCGCCGTGCGACCCTCCTGGTCGAAGGCGCTCGCGGCGGCGCGCCGGGACGACCCGGACGCATGGCGAGGCCTCGAGGTCCTCACCCGCGACGAGAGCGCGCCGCGCCTCGTGCGCGCGTCGGCGATGGCGCTGCTCGGACGCGTGACGGGCGCAGACCCGGCCACGCTGCTCGAGGGCGCGACGAACGGCGACTCCCTGGTCCGACGGGCGGCGGTCTCGGCGCTCGCTTCGGTGCGGACCGAGGAAGCGGACGCCGCGCTGTCCGGCGCGCTGTCCGATCCCTCACCGGCCGTGCGGGCGCGCGCCGCGCGCGCGACGCTCGCCGGCTGGGCGCGTGCGCAGGCGAACCCGTCGCTCCTCCGGGCGGCGCTGCCGGTCCTGAAGGAGCAGGCGGAGGCGGCCCCCGACGACGACCTCCGCTGGTTCCGCCTCGCGGCCGCGCGTCAGATCGCGGGCGACCTCGCAGGGGCCGCCGCCGCGTACGAGCGCCAGTGCGCGCTCGACCCGTTCGCCGCGAACGCACGCGCCATGCTCGCGCAGATCCGCGCTCGGCTCGGCAAGACGCCGAGGTAGGCGCGCTCCGAGCTTCGCGCGCCTGGCAGCCGCGACGGGGAGGACCGCAAGCCTCGCTCGGGCGCGGCGCCGCGGGCTCCCTGCGGAATCCCTACGACCAGGTGATGTCGAGCGCCTCGCCGGTCTTCTCGCCCCTCACGTGGAAGGGGGGCGCCTTCTCGTTCACCTTCGCGATCGCCCTGTGGAGGGAAGGCAGCACCCTCCTCGCGAGGCCCATCGCGCCCTCGAGCTCGAAGCCCTCCACGCGCATCGAGCCCGGCCCGTGGTGGAGCCTGGCCTTCAGGTGCACGGGCACGCCCACGCCGAGCGTGCTCACCTTCGCGTCGATGCGCAGCTGGGTGGCGGTGACGCGGACGGCCGTGGGCGTCAGGTGCGCCGGCAGGAGCTTCGAGAGCGCCGGGCCGAGGGCTTCGAGGTCCAGGTCGATCGAGATCTTCATGGGCACCCCTTGGGTTTGGATGCCGTGGCCCGCGCCGGGGGCCGGCCGCAGGGGCCGGCCGCATCCCAGGCGCACCCGCCGGCGTCGCCGTCTTACCCCTTGCGGGCCTTCGCCAGCAACCCCATGACCGCCTTGCGCACCGCGTCGGGCGTCGTCGCCGGTGCCGGGAAGGGGATGCGCACGCGGCGCGCGCCCTCGGCCTGGGTCACCTCCACGTCGAAGCCGCGCGCATCGAGGCTCACCATACGCGCCGCGGTGCCGCTCGCCTTGGCGTAGTGGGCCGCGAGCTCGGCGACGGAGGCCGCGTGGTCGCGGTTCATGTGCTCGACGATGGCCGCGGCCTGGTCGCCGAGCGGGTCCGCCGGGGCGCACGCGGACGACCAGCCCGCGCGGTCGAGCCAGCCCATGGAGCCGAACCCCGCGATCCAGCGCACGCGTTCGACCGCCAGCACGACGATCGAGAACCCGTGCGCCGAGAAGTAGCCCTTCGACTCGGGGAACCGGGCCGTGTACGCCGCCCCGGCCGCCTCGAGGGCCGGGCCCGTCGGCCGGACCGCGCGACCCATCAGCGTCACGCGCGCCGCGGCCTGCGGGCGATCCCGCGCCGCGGGGTCCGACACGAGGAGGCTCGCGCGCGGCTCGGCGTGGAGGTTGTGGGTGTGCTCCGCGATGTCGGAGAGGAGGAGGATCGGGTCGCCCTCGGCGGACAGCACGTACGGGACGAGGCTTCCGAACGGCCAGCCTCCGTGGCGCTCGTGCGCGCTCGACAGGACCCCCTGGCGTTCCTTCGAGACGAGGGCGGCGATGGCGGCGACTT
Source organism: uncultured Planctomycetales bacterium (assembly GCA_964546345.1). Taxonomy (GTDB): domain Bacteria; phylum Planctomycetota; class PLA2; order PLA2; family JAEUHO01; genus JAYTCP01. Next base: position 4,413 of record CAZJJQ010000185.1, on the reverse strand, counting down.
CGGGGGGCGTGCTCATGGACGTCAATGTACCGCCGGGAGCGCGGCGGCCGCCTGCGGACCGCGCGAGGCTGGCGGGGCGCCGCGCGCCGAGGTAGACCCGCTCCATGCGCGCACCCTCCCCTGCCCTCGCCGCTCCCCTGACCCCTCCCTCCGTCCTCTCGGCCCTCGCCGCCGCCGAGGCCGAGACGCTCGCCGACCTCGAGGGGCTGACCCGGATCCCCAGCGTCTCCGCGCGTCCGGTGCCCGACCCCGCCGTCGCGGCGTCGGCGCAGCGCGTGGCCGAGCTGATGGCGAAGGCGGGGCTCACCGGCGTCGAGGTGCTCGACCTGCCCGGGGCGCACCCGTACGTGCTCGGCCACCTCGTCGAGGACGACGCGCTGCCGACACTGCTCCTCTACGCCCACCACGACGTGCAGCCCGAGGGCGACCCCGCCCGCTGGACGAGCCCGCCGTTCGAGCCCACGCGCCGCGGAGACCGCATCTACGCGCGCGGGATCGTGGACGACAAGGCGGGCGTGATGGTCCACCTCGCGGCCATCGCGGCGTGGAGGCGGGCCGCGGGGCGGCTGCCGGTGAACGTACGCTTCGTCGTGGAGGGCGAGGAGGAGATCGGGAGCGAGCACCTCGCGACCTTCCTCTCGACGTACCGGGCGAAGCTCGACGCCGACGCCATCGTGCTCACCGACACCAGCAACCTCGAGGCGAGGCTGCCGTCGTTGACGACGCGCCTGCGCGGGCTCGTGAAGGTCGAGGTCGAGGTGCGGGGCTACGCGCACGCGCTCCACAGCGGCTTCTGGGGCGGGCCCGTCCCCGACCCGGTGATGGGGATGTCGCGGCTGCTCTCCACGCTCGTGAAGCCCGACGGGAGCATCGCGGTCCCGGGGCTCCTCGCGGGCGCGATCAAGGCCACGAAGGCCGACCGCGACGCGCTCGCGGCGCTGCCCTTCAAGGAGGGCCCGTTCCGCAAGGACGCGGGGGCGGTCCGCTCGCTCCGGCTGCACGCGAAGGGCGGCGCGGCGACGTACGAGGCCCAGTGGTTCCGTCCCTCGCTCGCGATCACGGCGCTCGAGGCGTCGCCCGTGGCCGGGTCGAGCAACCAGATCGTGCCGTCCGCCCGGTGCCGGGTCGGGGTGCGGATCGTCCCGGGGCAGGACCCGAAGCGCGTCCAGCGCGCGCTGGTGGCCCACCTGAAGGCGAACGTGCCGTGGGGCCTCGAGCTCCGCGTCACGCCGATGACCGCCGGTCCCGCGTGGCGGACCTCGACGGTCGGCCCCGCGTTCGACGCGGCCCGGCGGGCGCTGTGGGCGGGCTACGGCCGCCGGCCCGTCGAGATCGGGGCCGGGGGCAGCATCCCGTTCGTCGGCCCCTTCGCACGCGCGCTCGGCGGCGCCCCCGCGCTGCTCATCGGCCTCGAGGATCCGGCGTGCAACGCCCACGCGGAGAACGAGTCGCTGTTCCTGCCCGACTTCTGGGCGTCCTGCCGCAGCGCCGCGCATCTCTACGCCGAGCTGGGCGCGTCGCTGACGCCCGGGGGGAGCCGCGCGAAGCGCAAGGCGTAGCGCGTTCCGGTCCCGGGGGCGCGCGCACCCGTCCACCGGGGGCGTGATCCTGCGAGTCAACGTCAACGCCGTCGGCGCCCGAATCCCTCCCGTGCCGCCTCGACCGCAGGCGTAGGATGCCGCCACGCCCCGCGCGGGTGCGCGTGCGGCGACGGGAGGCCCTGGCCATGGTGCCGACGGCGACCGCGCCCCCTTCCTTCGGGGCCACCACGCGGGAGAGCCCGGACCTCGTCGATCGGCTCGTCGCCCACGAGGCCGCGGCGTTCGACGAGCTCGTGCGCCTCTACCGTCCGCGCCTGCTCGCGGTGGCGGCCCGCGTCCTCCATCGCGCTGCCGATGCCGAGGATGCGCTTCAGGAGTCGTTCCTCAACGTGATGCGGCACATCTCCGAGTTCAAGCGCGAGAGCAGCCTCGAGACGTGGATGCACCGCGTCGTCGTGAACTGCGCGCTGATGAGCCTGCGTCACCGTCGCCGCCTCCACGAGACCGCGCTCGGCGAGGCGCCTCGCGGGGACGCGGGCTCCTGGCCCTGCGGTCACGCCGAGGTCCCCTCCGCCTACGACGCGCTCGCGGGCCGGGAGCTGCGCCGTGCCGTGCGCCGCGAGGTGGCGCGCCTCCCCGAGGCGCAGCGGACGGTGCTGCAGCTGCACGACGTGGACGGCCTCGAGCTCAAGGCGATCGCCGAGCTCCTCGACGTGGGCCTCTCGACGGTGAAGAGCCGGCTCCACCGGGCCCACCTCTCGCTGCACGAGGCGCTGGAGCCCGTCCTGGCGCCCGACACCGCGTCCGCGTCCGCGACGCCGGTCGATTGAACGCCCCGACCCCGCGGCGTGTGGGCCCTCACCGGCCCGCGGCGGGCAGGGTCCACCTCGTCAGGCGGCCGTCGTCTCCCACGACCACCAGACGCCCACCGTCCGCGTCGAGCAGGAGGTGGGCGGACCGGACCGCGAGCGGCGCGGCGAACAGCGCGGCCCCGCTCTGCGTCTCGTGCACCGACACGACCTCGACCGCCTCGGGGGGCAGCCGCCTGCGCGTCGCCGCCGGGAGCGCCGCCCGCTCGATCCGCGTCGCGTACCGCCCACCGTCGCCGCAGAACGCCACCTTCGACCCGCGGCCCCAAAGCGGGTGGCGTGCGACCTCCGCGAGGGTGTCCTGCCCGAACAGGATCAGCTCGGCGCCGGCCGCGAACAGCCATCGACCGCCGGGGACGAAGCCGCACGCGTCCGCCCGCACCCACGTGTCGGTGGGGCTCTCACGTTCGAGCACCTTCCCGGAGCCCAGGTCCACCTCGGTGATCTCGGCCCGGCAGTCTCCCTTCCCGAGCGTGGGGGGCAGGCGCAGCGTCTTCCGGTCGGCCGAGAGCTCCCCTCGCCCCTGGATCGACGTCGTCGTCTCGACGCTGCTCTCGAGCTCGCCCCGCGCGCAGTCGAAGCGGCCGATCCGCCGGTGTCCCTCCCCCACGACGAGCAACGTCCCGTCCGGCATCCGTGACGCCTCCTCGGGCGGGAAGCCGGGGGGCAAGCGCGTCTCGTGGAGCACCTCGCCGCGCTCCGCGTCCACCACCTTCAGGGGCCATCCCTCGGGCGGAGAGGGCCAGGTCCGCGGTTCGCCGACGCACAGGATCCAGGGCGACGCCGCCTCCGGCTCGTCCACGGCTTCGTAGCCGTCGGGCAGGGCGTACCGCCTCTCCTGCTCGAGGGTCCGCGTCTCCCACAGGCACACCGTCTGGTCCGCGCCGAGCGTGAGCACGCGCCCGCCGTCCCGGGTGAACCATGCCGACGCGACGCCGTCGCCGTGGCCGATCCACGGGAACACCTTCGCGATCGGCTCGCTCGCCTCCTTCGGGATGCGCACCAGGCCCGGCAGGGCCGCGTGCGTGCCCACGACGAGCCACTCCTCGTCGGGCGAGAAGGCGAGACGCTTCACGCTCAGCCGCTCGGCGCGACTCTCGGCGAACCGGACCTCGCCCCGGAGGACCAGCTCCGGCACGGTCCACACGCGCACCATGTTCCCCGGGCCCGCCGCCGCGAGCAGGCGCCCGCTCCGCGAGAGGTGCGCGGCGTGGAGCATCCGCGCCGTCGGGGTGCGCACCTCCCTCTCGAAGGTCCAGACGTCGTCCGTGCGCCGGCACACGGTGAGCGAGCCCGGCTCGTCCCACAGGCCGGGCTCCACCCGTCGGTTCACGAGCAGGAGCAGGTTCGGGTCGTCGCACGTGGCGATCGACGAGGAGGTGCTCGGCGGCGCCTCGAGCCCCGTAGGATCGAGCGCCGTGCCCGGGCCGCCGCGGAAGGGCTCGAGGCTCCAGCCACCGTCCGCGTCGCACGTGAGCACGCCGCTGCCGTCCGGGGCCGGCTGCATGCGCCAGCCGGGCAGCCGGGGGCGCTTGAGGACCTCGCCCGACTCGGCGTCGTGGAAGAGGACCTCCCGCTCCCGCAGGCTCTGGCCCGCGACCGTACGGCCGTCGCGCGACACGACCAGGGAGGTCAGCTGGCTCTGCCGGCCCGCGTAGTCGCGATCGAGCCGGCCGGTCGTCGTGTCGTAGCGCGCGAAGATCGCCTGCCGTCCCCCGCCCCCGACGTAGAGGAACCGGTCGTCGGGAGAGAAGACCAGGGCCTCGAGGCTGCCCTGCACCTCGATCGTGGTCGCCACGGTCCACGTGGCCGTGTCCCACAGCACGACGCCTCCGCCCGACTGCGAGGCGACGCGGTCTCCGCGGTGGTTGAACGCGACGGGGCCACCGCCGCGCAGGTCGGGCAGGGGCGGCTTCGGAGAGGACACGGCCGGCACCGCGGCCGATCGGGCCAGCAGCTCGACGAGCGGATCGACGGGGGCCGAGGCAGGCGCCGGCGGCCGT
>CAZJJQ010000184.1:0-7286 GCA_964546345.1 uncultured Planctomycetales bacterium | reverse complement strand
CCGGGCGACGGCGGCGCGGACCCGCCGGACCGCGACCGAGGCGCAGGTGCGCGAGGTCGAGGCGGCGCTCGCCACGGCGAAGGACGGCATCGTCGAGGCCGAGTCGCTGGCGACGGAGGCCGCGGCGAGGGTGGTGTCGGCCGACGCGGAGGTGAAGCGCGCCCAGGCGGCGGTGACGGCCGCACGCCTCGACGTGGACTTCTGCACGGTGAAGGCCCCCATCGCGGGCCGCGCGGGCCGACGCCTGGTGGACAAGGGGAACGTGGTCGCGGCGGCCTCGGTGACCCTGATCACGCTCCAGAGGCACGACCCGCTCTACGCCGAGTTCAGCGTCACCGAGGACGACCTCTCGCGGGTGCAGGTGCGCATGAAGGGCGCCCCCCTCACGGTCGAGATCGGCCTGCCCGACGAGGCCGGCCCGCCGCGCACGGGCCCGCTCGTGTTCGTGGACAACGCCGTGGACCCGGCCACGGGCACCGTGCGCCTGCGCGCGCGCCTCGACAACGCCGACCACCGCTTCTGGCCCGGCCGCTTCGTGAAGGTCCGGCTCGTGCTCGAGCAGCTGAAGGGCGCCGTGCTCGTGCCCGCCGTCGCCCCGATGACGACGGCCCAGGGCGTGATGATCGTCCAGGTGACCGCCGAGGGGAAGGCGGTCGTGCGCCCGGTCGTCCTCGGCCAGCGTCACGGCGACCGCGTGGTGGTCGTCTCGGGCGTCGCGGCGGGCGACCGCGTGGTGGTCGCCGGCCAGCTGGGCGCGAGCGCCCCGGGAGCGTCGCTCGTCGTGATGCCGCCCCCCGCGGCGCCGGGCGGCGCCCCGGGCACGCCGCCCGCCGGCGGGATGGGGAGCTGACCCGTGAGCGTCGCCCACGCCTTCGTGAAGCGGCCGGTCATGACGACCGTGGCCACCGTCTCGGTGGTCCTCTTCGGCGTCCTGTCCTTCCTCAAGCTGCCCGTGAACGACCTGCCGACGGTGGACTACCCCGTCATCCAGGTGCGCTGCGGCTATCCCGGCGCGACCCCCGAGACCGTGGCGAACACGATCGCCACGCCCCTCGAGCGCTGGTTCATGCAGATCAACGGCCTCAAGCAGGTGACCTCGAAGAGCACCCAGGGCCAGGCGTCGCTCGTGCTCGAGTTCGACCTGGACAAGAGCATCGACGCCGCCGCGACGGACGTCCAGACCGCGATCACGCAGGCCACCGCGAACCTCCCCGCCGACCTGCCATCGCCCCCGACCTACTCGAAGACGAACCCGAACGACCAGCCCGTGCTCTACGTCGCGATGACGAGCGACTCGGTGACCCAGGGCCGCCTCTACGACTATGCGAGCACCCAGGTCGGGCAGCGCATCAGCATCCTGCCCGGGGTCAGCCGCGTGGACGTCTACGGCACGAAGGGCGCCGTGCGCATCAAGGCCGACGTCGCCCGGCTCGGCGCCCGCGGCCTCACCATGGACGACCTCGCCGCCGCGGTGCGCGGAGGCACGAGCACCGTGGGCGCGGGTCAGCTCGACGGGCCGGCGGGCACGCTCCTCGTGCAGCCCGAGGGCCAGCTGGCCGACGCCGCCGCGTACGGCGAGCTCATCGTCGCCCGCCACGACGGGTTCCCGATCCGCCTGAAGGACGTTGCGGAGGTGAAGGACACCGTCCAGGACGAGCGCGTCCGGATGCGCTTCTGGGTCCGCGGGTACGACGCTCCCGGCGCGACCGTCGTCGTGGCGGTCAACCGGCGGGCCGGGGCCAACGCGGTCGAGGTGGCACGGAGCGTGCGGGCCCTCCTGCCGATCGTCAGCGCCGAGCTCCCGGCCTCGATCCGCATCACGCCGATCTACGACCGCTCGCGGACCATCGTGAAGTCGGTGGCGGACGTCGAGGAGACCCTCCTCATCGCGTTCGCCCTCGTGGTCCTCGTGATCTTCGTCTTCCTCGGACGCGCGAAGGACACGCTCATCCCGGCCGTGGCCCTCCCGCTGTCGCTCCTCCTCACGTTCGTCGCGATGCGGATGCTCGGCTACAGCCTGAACAACCTGTCGCTGATGGCCCTGACGCTCGCGATCGGCTTCCTGGTGGACGACGCGATCGTGTTCCTCGAGAACACCGTGCGCCGCATGGAGCACGGGGAGGGCGCCCTCGAGGCGACGCTCAACGGGGCGCGCGAGATCGGCTTCACCATCGTCTCCATGACGATCTCCCTCGCCGCGGTGTTCCTGCCGCTCGTGTTCATGTCCGGGCTGGTGGGCCGGATCTTCCGCGAGTTCGCCGTCACGATCGTCGTCTCCATCCTCGCCTCCGGCCTCGTCTCGCTCACGCTCACGCCGCTCATGTGCTCGCGCCTCCTCGGCGCGCGCGGGCACGGCACCCGCAAGACGTTCATGGAGCGCACCATGGGCGCCGCCGAGCAGCGGGTCCTCGCGGTCTACGGACGGAGCCTGTGGTGGTTCCTGCGTCACAAGTGGATCTCGCTCGGGATCTGGGCCCTGACGCTGGCGGGCACCGTGTGGCTCTTCCTGATCGTCCCGAAGGCGTTCCTGCCCACCGGCGACAGCAGCTTCCTGCGCGGCCTCATCATCGGGCGCGAAGGGGCGTCCCCCGCCCAGATGCGGGCGATCCAGGAGCAGGTGGACCAGACGTTGCGGGGCATCCCCGCCGTGCGCGCCACGTTCACCATGACGGGCAACTCCGCGTTCCTCGCGTCGAACCAGGGGTTCGCCCTCGCCTTCCTCGAGGACCCGAAGGTGCGCCCCCCCATCGACGCCGTGGCGGGGCAGGCCATGGGGAGCCTCGCCGCCATCCCGGGCGCCTTCACGTTCCTGGCCCCGAACCCCGTCCTCGAGATCGCGACGGGCGCGACGGGGCAGAGCCAGGGCAAGTTCTCCTACACGCTGTCCGGCGTCGATCCGGCGCTCGTGTACGAGACGGCCGACCGGCTCATGGGCCGGCTCATGGCGCCGCAGCCCGACCCCAAGGGGGGGCCGCCGAGGCCCTACGCGGGCTTCCAGTTCCTCCTCACCGACCGCTACGCCCACACCCCCGGCGCGGTGATCACGCTCCGGCGCGAGCGGGCGCGCCTGCTCGGGGTGTCCGAGACGCGCATCCTCTCCCTGCTGCGCACGGCGTACTCGCAGAACTACGTCTACCTGATCAAGAGCCCGAGCGACCAGTACCAGGTGGTCCTCGAGGCCGAGGACGCCGCGCGGACCTCCGCGGAGGACGTGGCGCTCCTGCGCATCCGGTCCGACGACGGTCGCGGCCTGATCCCGCTCGGCGAGCTGGTCGAGTGGAAGACGACCGTGGGCGCCCAGGCGGTCAACCACCTCAACCAGTTCACGAGCGTGACGTTCTCGTTCAACCTGGTCCCGGACTGGCCGGTGGGCGATGCGACGGACTTCGTGGAGAAGGCGGCGGCCGAGGTCCTCCCCTCCGCGATCCAGGGCGGCTTCCAGGGCGAGGCGCTCACGTTCCGCGACACGCTGAAGGACCTGACGCTGCTCATGCTGCTCGCGGTGTTCGTGATGTACGTGATCCTCGCCATCCTCTACGAGAGCTACGTGCACCCGCTCACCGTGCTCTCGACGCTCCCGACCGCGCTCGTGGGCGGCCTGGCGGCGCTGCTGCTGTTCGGCCAGCAGGCCTCCCTCTACGCCTTCATCGGGATGTTCATGCTCATGGGCATCGTGAAGAAGAACGGCATCATGATCGTGGACTTCGCGCGCCAGCGCGTGGACCACGGGGAGCCCGCCGACCGAGCGATCCACGACGCGAGCCTCGATCGGTTCCGCCCCATCCTCATGACCACGCTCGCCGCCGTCATCGGCGCCCTGCCCATCGCGCTGGGCTACGGCGCGGACGGCGCCTCGCGCCGGCCGCTCGGCCTCGTGATCGTGGGCGGCCTGCTCGTGTCCCAGCTCATCACCCTGTACGTGACGCCGCCGATCTACCTGCTCTTCGAGCTCTTCCAGGAGAAGGTGCTCGACCGCACCTCCTTCTTCCGATCTTCGCGCCGCGCCCCCACGGGCCCCGCCCCCCGCAAGGGGCAGGGCACCGCAGGCGCGGCCGCCGCCGCCTCCCCCGCCTCCGCCGCGATCCCCGACCCGGAGCCGTCCGCATGACGACCGCCTCCCCCCCGCGCCCCCCCACCTCCCGGCGCCGGCTCGTCCCCACGGCGCCCGCGATCCTGCTGCTCCCGGCCCTGGCGCTCGTCCCCGGGTGTCGCGCGATGGGGCCCGACTACGTGCGACCGTCCGTGACCGTGCCGTCCGAGTTCCGGGACGCCGCGGCCGCCTCCCCGGCACGCCCGGTCGCGTCCGCGCCGTCGCTGGCCGACCTCCCGTGGTGGCAGGTGTTCCGGGATCCGGCGCTCCAGGGGCTCGTGCGCGACGGGCTCGCGGGCAACGAGGACCTCCGCGCCGCGCTGGCCCGGGTGGACGACGCGAGGGCCCGGGTGGGCGTGGTCGCCTCCGAGCGCTACCCGCAGGTGGACGCCTCGCTCTCCGCGACGCGGGATCGCGCCTCGCGCGACCTGTCGTCCCAGGGCAGCCGGACCACGAGCACCTACCGCGGCACGATCTCCGCGTCGTGGGAGCTCGACCTCTGGGGCCGCGTGCGCCGCGGCGAGGAGGCGGCCATCGCCGAGTGGATGGCCTCCGAGGAGGGCCGGCGCGCGGTCGTCGTGACCCTCGTGGGCGACATCGCCGAGGCGTACTTCGACCTGAGGGAGCTCGACGAGGAGCTCGCGATCGCGCGCGAGACGCGCGACACCCGCGAGAAGACGCTCGAGCTCTTCACGCAGCGGATCGGGGGAGGCGTGTCGAGCCGCCTCGAGACCTCTCAGGCGGAGGCGGATCTCGCCTTCGCGGCCGCGACGATCCCCGATCTCGAGCGCCGCATCGCCCAGCAGGAGAACCTGCTCTCGTTCCTGATGGGCAAGACGCCCGGCCCCATCCCCCGCGGGCAGGCGCTCGGGGCCGCGGCGCTCCCCCCGTCGCTCCCGACCGGGCTGCCCGCCACGCTCCTCGAGCGGCGTCCGGACGTCCGCGCCGCGGAGGCGGCGGTGATCGCGGCGAACGCCCGCGTGGGCGTGGCCGTCGCCGAGTTCTTCCCCCGGCTCGACCTGCTCGCCCTGGTGGGTCTCGGCACCCAGGAGCTGTCGGGGCTGTCGGCCGACCAGTCGTCCTTCGCCTCGGTCGGTGCCTCGCTCCTCGCCCCGGTGTTCCAGGGCGGGCGGCTCACGAGCAACCGCGCATCCGCGCTCGCCCGCCGCGACGAGGCCGTGGCCCGCTTCCGCCGGGCGGCCGAGGACGCGTTCCGCGACGTCGCGGACCAGCTGGCCGCCGTGAAGGGCTCGCGCGATGCGCGCGTGCAGCAGGCGCGCCAGGTGAACGCCTTGGGTCAGGCGCTCGAGCTGTCGAGCGCCCGGTTCACCAACGGACTCGCGGCCTACTTCGAGGTGCTCGACGCCCAGCGCACGCTGTTCCCCGCCCGCCTCGCGCTCGCGCGCACGAAGCGGGACCAGTACGTGGCCCTCGTCCGCCTGTACCGCGCGCTGGGCGGCGGGTGGTGCGGGGAGTGCTCACCCTGCGCGCTGCCCGCGCCCGCCTTGCCGCCCCGCTGACGGGACGGCACGATGCGCCCATGAGCCGCCCCGCGCGCACCCACGTCGTCATCCTGGCCGGCGGCAAGGGGACCCGATTCTGGCCCGTCGGGCGCGAGTCGCGTCCCAAGCAGCTGCTGGCCCTCGACGGCGACGACCCGCGACCGCTGCTGCAGGCGACGTACGAGCGCACGGCCCCGCTGTGCGACGCGCGGGGCCCCTGGATCGTCGCGTCCGCCGCGCTCGAGAAGCCGCTGCGGCGCCTGCTCCCGGACGTGCCGAAGGAGCGGCTGCTCCTCGAGCCCGTGGGGCGCAACACCGCGGCCGCCGTCACGTGGGCCGCCCTCGAGGTGGCCAAGGTCGATCCGGAGGCCACCTGCGTGGTGGTGCCCTCGGACTGCCACGTGGCGCCGGACCGGGGCTACCGCGCGGCGCTCGCCGCGACGCTGGCGCGCGCGGCGTCGTCGGAGCGCATCCAGACCCTCGGGCTGCGCCCCACGTTTCCCGCGACCGGGTACGGGTACGTGGAGGTGGGCCCGACCCGGGCGAAGACGCCGGCAGGCCCGATCCACGCGGTGGCGCGGTTCGTCGAGAAGCCCCCCCTCGCGGTGGCGAAGCGCTATGTCCGGTCGGGACGGTACCTGTGGAACCTCGGGACGTTCGCGTTCCGGCCCCGCGCCTACCTCTCGATCGCACGCACCACCTGGCCCGAGGGGCTCACCGCCCTCGCAGGGTTGGGCCGGGGCCGCGCGACCCCGGCGAAGGTGGCCGCGGCGTACGCGGCCGTGCCGTCCATCTCGGTGGACTTCGCCGTCATGGAGAAGGCGCACGATCTCGAGGTCCTCGCGACCTCCTTCGCGTGGGACGACCTCGGCTCCTGGGACGCGGTGGCACGCCACGCGACGCCCGACGCGACGGGCAACGTCCTCGGGAAGGAGGACCTCGCGGTGGACGCGACCGGCTGCCTCGTCCGGAGCGACGACGGCACGCCGGTGGCGCTGCTCGGCGTGTCCGATCTCGTCGTGGTCCGCACGAAGGACGCCCTCCTCGTGGCCCGCAAGGGCCGCGGCGAGGACGTACGGAAGGTCTACGAGGCCCTGCGGGACCGCGGCCGCCGCGACCTGCTCCGGTGATCGGCCGCGTCGCCGCGATCGACTACGGCACCAAGCGGATCGGCTTGGCGGTGTGCGATCCCCTCGGCATCACGGTCCGCGGCCTCGACACGGTGAACCGTCCGCCCGACGAGCCCGGCGCCGTGGCGGCGGTGGCGGCCGTGCTCCGCGACCTCGACGTCGTGCGGATCGTCGTGGGCCTCCCCCTCCATCTCGACGGCCGCCCCTCCCCCATGTCCGAAGCGGCCCGCGCCTTCGGCGAGGCCCTCGGGCGCGCGCTCGCGCGCGAGGTCGTCTACCTCGACGAGGGACTCTCCTCCTGGGAGGCCGAGGAAGAGATGAAGGCGCGAGGCCAGAAGCTCCGAGGGGCACGCGACCGCGGCGAGGTGGACCGCGCCGCCGCTCGCTCCCTCCTTCGCGCCTACCTCGACGCGCTCGGCGAGGTCCCCCCCGCCGGCCCCTAGACGCGATGGACGGTGGGGACAGACCGCCCCCCCGGCCCTCTCCCCAACCGCCCGTTTTCGCCCCGACGGACCCCTCAGGAGGTCCCGTGCGCGCGTGGTGCCTCACGCCGCACGTTCGGCA
>CAZJJQ010000183.1:0-7297 GCA_964546345.1 uncultured Planctomycetales bacterium | reverse complement strand
TCCGCGAGTCGCAGGCGCTCCAGGGCATCGAGCACCCCAACGTGATCCGCATGCACGCCATCGGCGAGGAGCGGGGCACGCCGTACGCGGTGATGGACTTCGTGGCGGGCCCCGACCTCGGGACGCTCCTCCTCCGCGAGGGCGCCCTCCCGCCGCCGCGCGCCGTCCGCCTGGCCGTGGGCATCGCGCGCGGGCTCGCCGCGATCCACGCGGAAGGGATCGTCCACCGCGACCTGAAGCCGCACAACGTGCTCGTCGCGGAGGGCGACCGTCCGGTGATCGCGGACTTCGGCATCGCCCGCACGCTCGCCAACGACCGCATGACCATGACGGGCGTGCTCGTGGGCACCCCGGCCTACATGGCGCCCGAGCAGCTCGAGGGCGTGGCGCCCGGCTTCCCCATGGACCTCTACGCGCTGGGCGCGATCCTGCACGAGCTGCTGACGGGCCGTCCCATCTTCGCGGGTCGCGATCCCATCAGCACCATGCGCGCGATCCGCGAGGACCCTCCGCCCCCGCTGCCCCCCGACCTCCCGAGCCCCTTGCAGAGCGTGGTGAGCCGGCTGCTGCGCAAGGCCCCCGCCGAGCGCCCCCAGGACGCCACCGCGGTCGCGGACGAGCTCGAGGCGCTGGTCTGCCTCGTGGACCACACCTGCAAGGAACAGCCCTTCGGGGCGTGAGGCGTCGCGTCAGGGCTTCGGCGGGACGTCCTGCGGCGGCGGCGGCGGAGCGGGAGGGGGCGGAGGGGGCGGGAACGACGGCGGAGGCGGCGGGAAGGAGGACGGGGGCGGCGGGGGAGGGAGGCCCGAGGGCGCCGCGGCCGCGGCCTTGGTCTTCTCGCTGAGCTTCTGCAGGCCGCTGCTCAGGCCCGAGACGCCCTTCGCGAGCCCGTCCACCAGGCGACCGAGCAGCCACTGCGCGCGCGTGCGGATGACGATCCAGGTGCCGGACTTGATCCACGGGATCTGGTAGGGGCGGCCGTAGGGGCCGTCCTTCTTGCGCAGGAAGGTGAACGCGAGGCCGCCGTACAGGGCGGCGAAGACGAGGATCATCAGGAGGTCGAGGGCCCAGCCGTGGTGCCCGAAGAGGACGGGACGGCCGCCGGACGCCTGGGGCACGAACTGCCCGAGCGCGGGGTTCCAGACCTCCTCGACGCCTCCGGTCCCCGGGACGGAGGTCTTCAGGATCTCGTCGGGGAGCATGCTCTTCAGGCCGTCGTTCGCCCAGTAACAGAGGATCGCGACCATCCCGAGGGCCTTCCCGAACCCGTCGAGCTGGATGAACGCGTTCGAGAACAGGAGCTGGGGGATCAGGATGAAGAGGAGGAAGAGCACCGCCTTGTCGTTCGTGTCCACGGCGCACGACACCGCGAGGCCGAGGAGCATGGCGGCGAGGTAGGTGGGGAAGAGCACGATCCACTGCCCGAGGAACGGCGCGCGCACGTCGGCCACGACGTGCACGATGCCGAGCAGCAGGGTCGTCTGGATCGCCCCCAGGACCGCCAGCGGGACGATCTTGCTCACCAGGTAGGGCACGATCTCGAGGTTGACGAACCGCTCGTGCCGGTAGATCGCGAGCTCCTTCACCACCTCGCGGAACGAGCCGAGGAGGCCGAAGAAGAAGGTGCTGATGGTCAGCATGAAGGTGAGCTGGCCCTGGCGCTTGGCGAGCTCCATGGCCGACTCCTTGTCCTTGGCGCCGAGGACGAAGGCGGCCAGGAGCCCGATGACCGGCGCCATGATGAGCGCCAGACGCAGGGCGCGCTTGTCGCCCTTGATGAGCTGGACGTAGCGCTGGCCCAAGACCCGGGTCTGGCGACGGGGGTCCTTCGGACGCACCTGCTCGAGGGCCTGGCCGGGCTGCACCCGCGTGGCGTCCGCCGGCGCCTCGGGGGTCGCGCGGGCGCGCACGTAGGTCTCGTAGGCCGGGCTCGCGCGGAAGGCCGCCTCCCACTGCTCGGGGGTCTTCTCCCCCTCCTTCCCGTAGACGTCGCGGATGCGCTCGACCCCGAACCAGCGCTTGAGCTCGGCGGGGGGGCCGAAGAACGCGAGGCGTCCCTTCACGAAGTACGCGACGACGTCGCACAGCTCGAGGCTGTCCACGTAGTGCGTGATGCAGAGCGTGGTGACGCCGCCGTCGGCCAGGTCGCGGAAGAGGCGCATCATCTGCGCCTCCGTGCCGAGGTCGAGGCCGCTCGTGGCCTCGTCGAGGAAGAGCACCGTCGGCCGGCTCAGGAGCTCCATGGCGATGGAGACGCGCTTCTTCTGCCCGCCCGACAGGTGCTTGACGAGGGTCTCGCGGGCCGCCTTGAGGTTCACGACCCCGAGCACGCGGTCGATGTTGCGCTCGATCTCCTCGTCGGTCGTGTCGTCGGGGAGGCGCAGGCGGCTGGCGTAGCGCAGGGCGTCCGCGACCGGGAGCTCGTCGTGGAAGATGAGCTCCTGCGGGACGTAGCCGATGCCGCGCTTGAACGCGTCGAAGGCGTCGTAGAGGTTGCGCCCGTCGTAGAGGACCGTGCCCTCGGTGGCCGGGCGGCGGCCGTTCACCGTGTCCATGAACGTGGACTTGCCGCAGCCCGACGAGCCGAGCAGCCCCACGAACTCGCGGGGCTGGATGGTCAGGGACACGCCGTTGAGGAGGTAGAGCGGCTTGCCCGTGGCGCGATCGTTCACCTGCTTGCCGACGCCGCGCACCTCGATGCGCGTGCCCTCCGCGGCCTTCACCGTGGAGAGGGCGTGCCCGTCGTAGCCCAGCGTGAACGGGCCCACGCGGACGACGTCGCCCGGCGCGAGGGGCCGCGGCTCGGCGACGCGCTCCCCGTTGACGAAGGTGCCGTTGGTCGAGCCGAGGTCCACGAGCAGGTGGCGCGCGCCGTCGCGCCGCACCTCCGCGTGAGCCCGCGAGATCATGGGGTTCTCGAGGGTCACGTCGGCCTTCTCGCCGCGGCCGAGCACCACCCGGTCCTTCCCGTCGAGGGGGATCGACGCGGGGCCCGTCTCGACGGCGCGCGACGGCCCCGAGAACGTGCGATCCCGGTCCACCGCCGCGGCGGCGGGGAGTCGGACCGTCTTCGGGGCCTCCGGGCGCGGGGCGGGCGGGGTCGGGGGCGGGGGAGGAGCCTTGGCCACGGGCTTCACGGCGCCGGGCTTGAGCGTCGCGACCGCCTCCGCCCGGCGGCGGGCCTCCGCCTCCTCGTCCACGAGGCGGACCCGGACCGAGACCTCCCCCACCGTCAGGACGTCGCCGTCCGACAGCTCGACCGGCGCCGTGAGGCGCTGTCCGTTGCGGAGGGTGCCCACGGAGCTCCCGAGATCCTCGAGGACGAAGGCGCGCCCCCGACGCACGATCCGGCAGTGCTTCCGGCTCACGGTGGGGTGGTTGAGGAACAGCGCCGAGTCGGTCCCGCGGCCGATCCCGAACTCGGTGAACCCCTCCGGCCCGACGGGCACCTCGCGCTCGAGGCCCGCGGTCGCGACGGTCAGGATGAGCTTCAGCTGCACGTCCGCTCCTCCGCCCCCGTCAGGGGAAGACCTTCCACGCGCTGCCTTCGAGCACGGCGACCGCGACCCGCGTCTCGGTCTCGTCGTCCGTGCCCGGGTCGCCGATGGTGGCATCGTAGAGCACGAGGACGAACCCGCTGCCGATGGACTGGGCGCCCCGGAGCTTCCACGCGCGCGGGATCGACTCCGAGAAGGTCTCGGCGGCCGCCGTGCGAAGCTGCGCAGCGCTCATCCCGTGCGCGGCCATCGCGCGCGTCAGGACCACGTTCGGGACCTCGGCGACGACCTCCGGGGTCCGCCCGGCCTTCCAGCGCCCGAGCTGAGCCTCGAGCGCCTGCTGCGCCGCGAGCCGGTCCGCCACCCCGCCGGAGGGGGGCAGGGATCCCTTCAGGTCGGCGTAGGTCTCCTCCCCGAGGAGGTCGTCCACCAGGCGCTGGAGCACCTTCTCTCGCGCCTCTTCGAAGAGCCGCGCCTGCTCGGGCGTCGGGCCCCCGGGGGCCGTGGGGCCGGGCAGGGGCGTGCCCACCTGATCGAGCAGACTCGGCTTCGCAGGAGGCTTCGGATCGGGGACCACGGGGGCCGGAGCGGGAGGAGGGCCCGGGGACGGAGCGGGAGCTGGCGCCGGGGACGGAGCGGGAACTGGCGCCGGGGAGGGGGCCGGGGACGGCGGCTTCGGAGCGTCAGGACCCCGCGTCGAGAGATAGACGCCGAGGCCGCCGGCCAGCGCGGCGACGGCCACGACCCCGATCACGAGCGCGCGGCGGCGGGAAGGGGGGGGCGGGGAGACGGGGTGCGCGGAGGCAGGGGGCGGGGGGGCCGGGGGCGGGACCGCGGGGAGCCCGCTGGAGACCTCCGCGCCCTGGAGTCGGCCGTACTCCCGTTCGGTCGTGATGCGACTGAGGTCGCGCGCCATCTCGCCGGCGCTCGCATAGCGTTGCGCCGCGGCGCGGCGGAGCGCGCGGTCCACGATGGAGTCCAGGCGGCGGTCGAGGCCCGCGCGCACCTCGCTCGGGAGCTCGAACCGGCCCACCGGCGACTGGCCCGTGAGCATCTCGTAGAAGACGACGCCGAGCGAGTAGAGGTCGCTGCGGGCGTCGGCGCGCGCCGCGTCGGCCAGCTGCTCGGGGGCCATGTAGCGGAGTGTGCCGAGCACGGTGCCCGTGGTGGTGAGGTGCGCGGCGTCGGCGGCGCCCGCCACGCGGGCGATGCCGAAGTCGGCGATCTTCGCGTGGCCCTCGGCGTCGAGCAGGATGTTGCCCGGCTTGATGTCCCGGTGGATGACGCCCTTGCCGTGGGCGTACTCGAGGGCGGCGCACGTCTCCTGGATGATGCGGAGGGCCAGCTCCTCCTCCACGGTGCCGGCATCGAGCAGGTCCCGCAGGCTCACCGGGGTGCCCTTCGGCCCCACGACGAGCGCCATCACGATGTAGGGGACGTCTCCCTCCAGGCCTACGTCGTGGACCGTGACGATGCGCGGGTGCTCGAGGGCCGCCAGCGTGCCCGCCTCGCGCTCGAAGCGGCGGCGGAAGCCGTCGTCGAGGGCGAGCTCGGGGGAGAGGATCTTCACGGCGACCGCGCGACCCAGTGCGGTCTGGCGCGCGCGGTAGACGCGGCCCATGCCCCCGACGCCGAGGAGGGACTCGATCGTGTAGCGTCCCCCGGCGATCGAGCGCCCGATCCAGGGATCGCCGCCGGCCGGGGAAGGGGGGGGCGCCGGGGGCCGGACCGTGGTCGCCCCGGCGCCCGTGGCGAGGTCCACCGCGGCGCCGCAGGAGGGGCAGGGCGCCGAGCGCTGCGTCAGGTCCGCCGGGGGCGGGATCGGCGTGGAGCAGCGGGGGCAGTTCATGGGGCGGAGCGAGTCTACGGGAACGGCCGGAGGGAGGGTATGCCGGGGGGAGCGCGGCGGTAGCGTCACCGGGGCATCACGCCGTCCGGGTCCAAAGACCCGGGTCCTCGGCTCCCGCCCCGTCCTCCCGTCCGCCGCCGGTGGGCCCGTGCGATCCTCCGCCGATGCGGATCCTCATCCTCGGAGGAACGGTGTTCCTCGGCCCCCACCTCCTCGAGGCGGCGGGGCCGGAGCACGAGCTCACGATCTTCCACCGGGGCCGCCACCCGTCGGACGCCCCGCCCTCCGTGCGGCGCATCGTCGGCGACCGCGACCGCCCGTCCGACCTGGCCGCGCTCGCCAGGCGGGGCCCCTTCGACGCGGTGATCGACACCTGCGGCTACCTGCCGAAGCAGGTGGGGACCTCGGCCGCGGTCCTGCACGGGGTGGCGGAGCGCTACGTCTTCGTGTCGTCCCTCTCGGTCTACGAGGACGCCGCGGGTGCCGCCGACGAGAACGCGCCCCTCGTCGCGCCCGTCGAGCCCCCGACGAAGGTGACGCCGGAGACCTACGGCCCGATGAAGGCCGCGTGCGAGGCGGAGGTGCGCGAGACCTTCGCCGAACGCGCGACCGTGGTGCGCCCGGGGCTCATCGTCGGCCCGAAGGACCCCACCGACCGCTACACGTACTGGATCCGCCGCGTGGCGCGCGGGGGGCCGGTGCTGGCCCCCGGCGACGGCGCGAGGCTCGTCCAGTTCGTGGACGTGCGCGACCTCGCCGCGTTCACGCTCGGCCTCGTCACGCATCGCGTCGGCGGGACCTTCAACGTCACGGGAAGCCCGCTGCGGTTCGACGAGCTCCTCGCCGGGACCGCCCGGGCGCTGGGCGCGCAGCCCGCGGTGCGGTGGGTCCCGGAGGACGCGCTGCTCGCGAAGGGCGTCCGCCCGTGGGTGGACCTGCCCCTCTGGATCGCGGGCCAGGACCAGACGGCGGGCATCTCCCGGGCCCTCGCCTCCGGCCTGACGCTGCGGGATCCCGTCGAGACCGCACGTGCGACCTGGTCCTGGGATCGCACGCGCGACCCCTCGCAGCCCCTCGCGGCGGGTCTCTCCGACGAACGCGAGGCCGAGCTGCTGGCGGACGCGCGATAGGCAGGAGGGGCCTACCGCCCCCCCACCACCTCGAGCTCCGTCGTCGCGGCGCGGCCCGTCGCCGACAAGGCCGTGAGGACGTGCCGGCCGGTGGGCAGGATCACCTCGACCGCCGCCCCGGAGGGCACACGCCTCGGCGGCTCCGCGTCCACGACGAGGGTGAGGGTCGTCGCGGGGTCCGGCCCGAGGATGCGCACCGAGAGCGCCGCCGTGCCCTCCCGTCCGGCCACCGCGCGCGCCCCCGGACGGGGCGCTGCGAACACCGGGCGCACCTCGGGGGGCTCGATGCGCGCCGTGCACCCCGCATCGTGGCGCGGGAGGTCCGAGACGGGCAGGCCCGCCGAGGCCCGCCATGCGGCGAGGACGGGACCGTGCAGCGCGACGTCGAGGCCCCGGACGCGGTGACCGCCCCGGCAGCGCTCGCACAGGAGCGCGCCGGTCTCCGCGTCCACCTCGATCCGCCGGTGCACCTCGCACGCCCGCAGCGCCCGCGCGTGCGCGGGACGTCGATCGACGCGGGTCGCACCGCACGCAGGTCCGGCCGCCAGCCCCGTCTCCGCGCACACGGTGACGGGCACGACGTCCTTGGGCGGTTCGAAGGGCAGCGGATCGGGGTCCGTCACCGCGAGCACCTCGAACAGCGTGGGCACCGCCGCCTCGACTCCCACGAGGCGCGGATCCGAGCCTCCGTCCAGCCGTCCCCGCCAGACCGCGACCGCCACGCGCCGCGCCACGCCCACGGCCCACGCGTCCCGCCGCCGCGACGACGTGCCCGTCTTCCACGCGACGCCCGTCCCCGGCGCCCCCGCCGGTCGCGCCCG
>CAZJJQ010000182.1:0-7310 GCA_964546345.1 uncultured Planctomycetales bacterium | reverse complement strand
GTCGTGGGGGGGACGGCGCTCGGCGCCGCCATCGGGGGCGCCAGCGCCGGCCCCGAGGGCGCGCTGGCGGGCGGCATCCTCGGGCTGGCGACGGGTGCATTGGCGGGGGACGCGATCGCCACCGATCAGGAGCGGCGTTGCTGCCCGCCGCCGCCTCCCCCGGCCCCGCCGCCGACCGTCGTCTACTACGCCCCCCCGTCGCCGCCCCCGGGCGCCACCGCGTACTGGTTCGATCCCGCCACCGGACGGTACTACCCCTACCCGCCCGCGCCGGTCCCGGCCCCTCCCCCGTACGCCCCGCGGTAGGCGGGCCGGAGGGATAGACCGACCGGTTGGTCTCCTCGGTTGGGCCCCCCACGTGGGCGGCTAGTGCGGCACGTCCGTCCCCGCGGCGCCCGGCGCCTGGGCGCTCCGGAGTCGCTCGAAGGCCTCGCGATACCGGGGGGGGATGGGGACCGGGGTGAACCGGGTCATGTCCACGCACACGGTCGTCGTGGTCGCGCGGAACGCGGTCTTCTCGTCCGACGCGCGGCGCCCCTCGAACCGGAATGTGACGCTCGTCGTCCCGATCGCCTCCACCGACACCCCCATGTCGAGGACCTCCCCGTACGCCACGGTCTCGTGGAAGTCCGTCTCGATGTGGACGGCCGGGAACCCCAGCCGGTCCTTCCCGAGGACCTCCGGATAGGGGATGCCGATCGCCTCCGCGAACATCCGCTCCATGGCCTCGTGGCAGAAGTGGAAGAACCAGGGGTAGTAGACGATCCGGGCCTGGTCCACGTGACCGAACCGGACGGGGATCTCGCAGCGGTACGACATCGCGGCTCCTCGGAGAGGCAGCGCCGCCGGCCGTCCGAGCGACGGGGCGCGGGACGGGGGGAGCGGAAACGCAGGGAACGGTGGGGGGCGCGGGGGGAGGGGACCCGGAACGCCGACGCCCGAGTCTACGGGTGAACCGGGCGACCCCGGCGGCCGCGCAGCCCCGCTGCGTTCCCCCGACGGCCTGCCGCCCTCCTCCCTGCCCCCCTCCGTGCCGCCCGCCCCCCTGCCCACCGCTCCACGCCCCAGCCTCCTCCCCCGCCGCCCCCACCACCCCTCCCTGCCCCCTTCCCCGGCTCCTCACCCCCGCCCCGGCCTCGGGCCTCCCCTTCGGCCGAACGCATCCCCGGGTACCCTCCCGCCTCGCGACCGCTCGCGCGCGCTCCCGCGCCCGGGCGTGCGCGCGGGAGGGTGCGCATGGACGTCCGTCAGGTCCTCGTCATCGGTGCCGGCACCATGGGGCACGGCATCGCCCACGTGGCCGCTCAGACCGGCTACCGCGTCCGCCTGTTCGACGTGGACGCGAAGGTGCTCGCCGCCGGCCTCGCGAAGGTGAAGGGCAACCTCGAGAAGGGCGTCGAGAAGGGCAAGGTCACCCCGGCCGACCGCGACGCGACGCTCGCCCGCCTCGAGGGTGTGTCCGACCTGAAGGCGGGCGCCGCGGACGCGGACCTCGTCGTCGAGGCGGTGCCCGAGCGGATGGACCTCAAGCGCCGCATCTTCGCCGATCTCGACGCGTCGGCCCCCGCGCACGCGATCCTCGCGTCGAACACCTCGTCGCTGTCGATCGCCGAGATCGCCGCGGCCACGAAGCGTCCAGGTCGCGTCCTCGGCATGCACTTCTTCAACCCCGTGCACCTCAAGCCCCTGCTCGAGATCGTCCGCACGCCGGGCACGTCGAAGGACGCCCTGGACGCGGCGATCGCGGTCGGCAAGGCCATGGGCAAGAGCGTCGTGGTCGTCAACGACTCGCCGGGCTTTGCGACGAGCCGGCTCGGCATCGCGCTCGGGCTCGAGGCGATGCGCATGGTCGAGGAGGGCGTCGCCTCCCCCGAGGACATCGACACGGCCATGGAGAAGGGCTACGGCCACGCGATGGGCCCGCTGCGCACCACCGACCTCGTGGGGCTCGACGTGCGTCTCGGCATCGCGGAGCACCTCGACCGCTGCTTCCCCGGCGGCCGCTTCACGCCGCCCGCCCTCCTGCGGAAGATGGTGGCCGAGGGGAGGCTGGGGCAGAAGTCGGGCAAGGGCTTCTACGACTGGACCGCGAAGGCCTGATCCGATGCACGGCCCCGTCACCGACGTCCACGTCCACGTCCAGCCGTGGGAGATGATCCGCCCGGCGGTGATGGCCGCCATGCGCAAGGGCCGCGACGACCTCGCCGAGATCGAGCGCTGCTTCGCCGACCCCGGGGCCCTCCTCGCGCACATGGACCGCCAGGGCGTCGAGCGGATGGTCCTCATCAACTACGAGTCGCCCGACATCATGGGCTTCTCGACCGAGACGAACGACTGGGTGCTGCGGTACACGTCGGGCCGCGAGCGTCGGCTCCTTCCCTGCGTCGGGATCAACCCGCGTTTCGAGAAGGACGTGCGCGGCCGCGCCGAGCGCCTGGCCGACGGCGGGGCGCGCATGTTCAAGGTGCACGGGCCCCACATGCTCGTGTCGCCCAACGACTACCTCGGGGCGTGGCCCGCCCTCCGCGGGCTCTACGAGGTCGCGAGCGCCCGGAAGCTCCCCGTGATGTTCCACACGGGCACGAGCATCTTCAAGGGCGCGCGCACGAAGCACGGCGACCCCCTCCAGGTCGAGGACGTCGGCGTGGACTTTCCCGACCTCGACGTGATCATCGCCCACGGCGGCCGTCCGTTCTGGACCGAGCAGGCCTTCTTCCTCCTGCGCCGCTTCCCGCGCTTCCACCTCGACCTCTCCGGCATCCCTCCGGCGCGGATGCTCGAGTGGTTCCCGAAGCTCGAGGAGATCGCGGATCGGGTCCTCTTCGGCACCGACTGGCCGAGCCCCGGCGTCCCCGCGATCGCGAAGAACCTCGCGGCCGTCCGCGCGATGCCGCTCCCGCCCGACGTCCTCGAGCGCTTCACGAGCGCCAACGCGCTGCGGCTGTTCCCTCCGCGGTAGCTGCGCACCGACGAGAGCGCATCGACCAGAAGGTGTCAGACACCCGTTGGTCAGCTCCCTGCTCGGGCGGCGCCCGTCGGCCCGGGGATGCCCGCCGACGGGGGACCGTGGCGGGTCGATCGGGCGAGGGAGGGGGGGGGCGGCGGGGGGAGGAAGCCTGAGTTGATCAAAGGTGTCTGACACCTTTCGTCAACTCGTGGTTTGCTCGCGCGCATGGCGAGCCCCGCCCCCGGCGCCCCCCGCGTTCCCGAGTCCCTTCGCGAATGCCCGACGCCCGCCCCGTGCCCGTTCTGCGGACGCGCCGCGGGCACCGTGTACGTGCACGGGCACGTCCAGTGCCTCGCCTGCGGCCTGAACGTCGACCCCTGCTGCGGCGGCGCGCGCGGGACGGAGGACTAACGGAAAGTCTCTGAGACTTCCGTTAGTCCTTCGTCCCGTGGGCCGTGGGCACGCAGACCTTCGGCTCGTAGACCACCGTGATCTCCGTGATCCGCACGCGGCGGAAGTCCGCCGTCAGCAGGAGGTCGGCCGTGTCGTCGGGGACGTTCGCCGTCTCGAAGACCGCGGTGTCGGAGCGCGCCACCATGCGCGTGGCCGGGGAGAGGCCGCCCCCGGTGAGCTTCACGCGCGCGCGGAAGTCGAGCGCGCTCGCCTTCACCCGCACGGCGCGGATCCTCCGCCCCGCGTGCGCGGCGGGGATGCGGACGCGGTCGCCGCTCTCGAGGTCGCGCCCGACCGTGAGCACGCGCGCGTCCTCGCCGGTCCAGGTGGACGACACCGGCTCGACCTCGTGCGGCTTCGCGGGCGCCTCGACGATCGGGGCCACATAGCGCACCTGCACGCGCTCGAGGACCGCCTCGCCCTCGTCGAGCACCACCTCGAGCGTGGCCGCCCTCCGGTCGAGCGACACGGGCTCGACGTCGTCGAGGTCGATGCGACGCCGCGCGACCGCGATCCCGTCCATCACCACGCGGCACCGCGCCCCCTCCGCCGCATCGCTCCATACGAGATCGATGGACTCGACCGTCCGCACGGGGTCGAGGTCGAGGCGCCTGGACTCGCCGGTCGCGAGCCTCGTCCGGAACTGGCCGACGAGCTCGTCCTCGACCGGGGGCTTCGGCCCGGCGGAGACGGGCGGGGTGGGCAGGGACGCCGCGGCGAGGGCGGCGAGCCATCCGAGCTTCTTCGCAGGCATCGGGACCTCCCGGGGGTGGACCCCGGACTTCCGGTCCCGGCCACCTTGCGAGCCCCGTGCCGCTCTCCCGCGGGGCGCCCGGACCCGGACGCAAGTCGCGTTGCCGCCCACGCTTGCCGTCGCGCGGTCCCCTCCCCGGCCCCCCGCGCCCCCCCGTCCCCTCCCCCTCCCTGTCCTCTCGCGTTGTCCTCTCCCGCCGGCTCCCCGCGGGGACCCGGGCCGGCCGGTCGCCCTCGGGTACCGTACGTCCTTCCCCGACCTGGAGAGCCCATGGGCCGCCGTCCGTTCGCCGTCGCGTTCGCTTTCCTCTTCCTCGCCGCGTTCGCCCTGGCGCCCCTCGCGCGCGCCGGCGACGAGGTCCCCCCCGAGGACGAGACCGGCTACGGCTACTCGAACGAGGAGGTGGCCATCGCCGACGCGGGGCTTTCGGACGGCTACAAGGTCGCCACGGGCCCCGACGCCGACGCGCTCGCGAAGAGCACGAAGGACAGCCTGACCGCGCTCGTCAAGGAGAAGGGCGCCGGGGAGCTCCTCGACGGCGTGACCGCGCGCGTCGTGACGTGCCCCGAGGGGGCGCAGGTCGTGCTCGGGCTCATCGATCTCACCTCCCGCAGCGAGCCCCTCGAGAAGGCGCTCGCCGAGGCCGCCGCGGCCAAGGGCTGGACGGTGAAGGCCGTCGGCACGCCGAAGAACTGGATCGTCGCCTCCGGTCCCGAGGCGCCGCGCGCCAAGGTCGTCGCCGCCCAGGTCGCGTACGCCGCCCAGATGCTCGCGACCAAGTCGTCGAGCGCGATCGAGGAGGCCAACGGCCCCCTCGCCGGCGCCATGGCCCGCATCGCGCTCCGCATCGACCCCAAGAACGCGCGCGCGAACCTGATCGTGGGCAGCTTCCTCCTGCGCCAGGCCAGGACGCCCGACGACAAGGCCCTGCTCGACCAGGCCATCGTGCATCTCCGCGCCGCGACGGCGAAGGACGCCACCGGCACGCTGACGCCCCGGGAGGCCACGAGCGCCCGCGGCGAGCTCGGCGGGGTGCTCCTCAACAAGGGCGGCCCCTCCACCGAGGCGCGCGACCTGCTCAAGGAGGCGGTCAAGGCGCTCGACGCCGTCCCGCGCGACGCCGGCATCGGCTACCGCTACAACCTCGCCTGCGCGCACGCGCGTCTGAAGGAGCTCGACGAGGCCTTCCCGATGCTCGAGAAAGCGCTCGCCGACGACGCGAAGGACCCCATCGATGGCATCTCGCACTGGCGCAAGGACCCCGACTTCGAGTCGCTGAAGGGCGACCCGCGCTGGGCGAAGCTCCTCGAGACCTACCCGGACAAGGGCCACACGACGGGCGAGTAGCGGGCGAGCCGGTCCGGGATCGAGGGGGGCGGCGGGGGCCGAGCGCCGCTCGCGCCCGTCCGCCCCCCGCGCACGCTTCGGGGCCTGCGCGGCCACCCGGCCCACGAGGGGGGGGCGCGCGACGGGCGGGCGTCCGAGGGGCTCTCCCCCTGCCCGCCGAGCGACGGGCATCGCCTCCCCGACGCCGGGACGCGGCGTCGGGGAGGCGCCCCGTCCCGCCGTCAGTCCCGCTCGACCAGCACCGCGATGCCGAGGCCGCCGCTGATGCAGAGCGTGGCCACGCCGCGCTTCGCGCCGCGCTCGGCCATGCCGTGGAGCAGCGTCACGAGGATGCGGCATCCCGTGGCGCCGATGGGGTGGCCCAGCGCGATGCTGCCGCCGTCCACGTTGAGGCGGTCCTCGGGGATCCGCAGCTCCCGGTTGCACGCGATCACCTGCGCGGCGAACGCCTCGTTGAGCTCCCAGAGGTCCACGTCCTCCACGCGGAGCCTCGTGCGTTCGAGCAGCGCGCGCACCGCCGGCACGGGCCCGAGGCCCATCACCTTGGGATCGACGCCCGCCTGCGCCGTCGCGACGATCCGCGCCATCGGCGTCACGCCGTGCCGCTTCACCGCGGCCTCCGACAGGACCACGACCGCGCTGCCGCCGTCCGTGATGCCGCTCGCGTTGCCCGCGTGCACCGAGCCGTCCTTCTTGAACACGGGCGGGAGCGTGGCGAGCGCCGCTGCCGTCACGCCGTCGCGCGCGTGCTCGTCCTCGGTGAAGCGCGTGGGTCCCTTCTTCGAGGGCAGCTCGATCGCGACCTTCTCCGCCTCGAAGCGCCCTCGCTTGCGGGCCGCCTCGCACCGCTGCTGGCTGCGGGCGGCGAGCTCGTCCTGCTCGGCGCGCGTGATCGCGTACATCGGCACCAGGTTCTCGGCGGTCTCGCCCATGAGCTGGTTCGCCAGCAGGCAGTGGAAGCCGTCGCGGTACATCCCGTCCACCACCTGCTCGTTGCCGAGCCGATAGCCCCAGCGCGCGCGCGGCAGGTAGTAGGGCGTGTTCGACATGCTCTCCATGCCGCCCGCGAGCACCACGTCGGCCCGTCCGGCCGCGATCGCCTCCTGGCCGAGCACCACCGCCTTGAGGCTCGAGCCGCACGCCATGTTCACGGTCCACGCGGGGACCTCGACCGGCACCCCCGCGCGGACGCTCACCTGCCGCCCGGTGCCCGGGCCCTGGCCCGCCTGGCGCCCGTGCCCGAAGATCGTCTCGTTCACGGCGCCCGCGGGGACCCCGGCGCGGCTCAGCGCCTCCTTCGCGGCGGCGACGCCGAGATCCGGGGCGGAGAGGCCGGCGAGCGAGCCCCCGAACTTGCCGATGGGGGTGCGGACGGCGCCGGCGAGGAAGAGCGGGGCGGTCATGGGGGGGATTCCAGGGGGCGCGGGGAGCTCGGACCCCGACCGGGCCCCGTCGAGGGCCCGAAGGGGCCCCCGGGGAGGGTCGGAAGGGCGATGCTACCGGGTGGGGGCCATCACGCCCGCTTTGGCTCTCCGGGTCCCCGGTGAGGGGGTAGCCTTCCGATCCCGTTTCCCGCGCGGAGCATGCCCCGTGGCCAAGAAGCCCGCCCCGAAGCCTTCCACCGAGAAGCCCGCCTCGCGCGCGGCGAAGGCGCCGGCCTCCAAGCCGGCCCCCGCCAAGACGGCGAGCAAGCCCGCGTCGAAGGCGGCCCCCTCGAAGCCGGCGCCCGCGAAGGCCCCGGCCGCCAAGCCGCCGCCCGCGAAGGAGCCGGCGGCCAAGGCTCCGGTCGCCAAGGCCGCGGCCGGGAAG
>CAZJJQ010000181.1:0-7327 GCA_964546345.1 uncultured Planctomycetales bacterium | reverse complement strand
GCGCTGCCGCGGCGGCCTCCGCCGGCGCGACGATCCTCGACGGGGAGGCGCTCCCGACCGCGGACGTCGTGGCCGAGCGCGCGCAGCCGCTTCGACCCACGCCCGGGAGCGCCCCGTCGTCCGAGCCCGTGCGCCTGGTCGTGCCGACCGTCGCCAGCCCGTTCGCCCCCGGCCGCGAAGTGGCGTTCGCGCGCGTCCAGGGCGATCTGCTGGCACGTCTGGGCGTGCGCGACGGCGATCACGTCGCCCTCTGGCGCCGCGACACGGCCGAGCCCGGCGATCTCGCGGCGGTGCTCGACGCGACGGGGCGCGCGGGCCTCTGGCGTGTCTATCCCGAACGCGACGAGCTGCGCCTCACGACCGGCGATCCTGCGGACGCGCGTCGCTCCGGCCGTCGGCCGCGGGTGCAGGGCGTCGTCGTCGCGGTGCATCGGTCCTTCGCGACGCGGCCGGCCGTCTCGAAGGCGGTCCCCCCGCGAGCGGCCTCGCGCGGAGCCGCGGCGGGAGCCGCCGCTGCCGAGCGCGCCGCCCGAGGTCGGACATCGCTGACGAGTGCACCCTCGCGAGCTGCGGGTCGGGCCTGATCCGCGAAGGGAACGAGGTGGGGCCGCCTCCATCGGCCCCCGCCCGAGTTCTGCGCGCAATGGGGGTCCGTACGCGCGCGTGCCTTCCGAAGGCTCGCGCAGGTGCGCGACGCACCCCCCTCGACCGGGGGCCCGGTGGGCGCCTGCCTGGGTTGAGGCTAAGATGCAGGCGGGTTTGGTTCGCGTACGGTCCCCTGGAGAGTCAGATGCAACGGCGCAAGTTCCTCTCGGTGGTCCTCTCCACGGTCACGATCCTCGCGGCGTCCCTCCCGCTCGTTGCCTGCGGCGGTGGAGGGGGCGGCGACCCCGTCACGCCGCCCATGGCGACCACCGGGATCAACATCCAGAACTCGGCGACGGACGCGGGCTCCCAGCCCCACACCCACGCGATCACCAAGGTCACGTTCGTCGGCCCGGACAACGTGGCGGCCGACCACCTGGTCAACATCGCCGCCGGGGACACCCTGCTGATCACGGTGACCGAGTTGGGCCAGTACCGCGTGTTCTCGATCGTCTACGACGACTCCCTCCTCAAGAACGTCACCCCCCCGACGTTCTTCACGCTCGCCGAGGGCGACACGCCGACGTACACGGCCATCCGGCCCGCGACGCCGTAGCCCCGCCGACGGCGCCGGCCGTCGAGGGGCCCCTCTCCCCCTCGGACGCCCGACCCGGGTCATGATGCTCGCGTCGTGACGTTTCCCCGCTCCCTCGCGTTGCTGCTGCCGCTCCTCGTGCTCGCGGGGCTGGTGGCGTTCTTCCTCAAGTCCGGGCCGGCGGTCCAGCCGGGGGACGGCGACCTCGATCGACCCTCCCCGGATCTCCCCTCGGCCGCGCCGAGCGCCGCCACCCCCCGCGCGATCGAGCCCGAAACGGGCATGCGGGTCCCCGACGCGCCGCCTTCGACGGCCGCTCCCGCCCGCGTCGGCGCGTTCACGCCCCCGCCTCCCCGCCGCGCCCAGCCCGTCCGGGTCGTGGACGATGCCGGGGCGCCCGTCGTCGGAGCGGAGGTCGCGGTGCTCGACGACCTGCCCGACCTCCGTCCGGGCGCGCGTCGCGAGCCCGATCGCCCGCCGCGCACCGTGGGCGCGACCGACGTGGACGGCGCGTACGTCGTCGGCGCCGACGCGCCGCACGCGGGCGCGTTGCGCGTGCGAGCGACCGGGTTCGCCGAGCGGATCGTCGGCCTCGAGCCGTTCCCCACCGACATCCGTCTCACGCGTTCGAAAGGCCTGCGCGTCCGTGTCCTGGAGGAGCGGGGGAAGCCCGTGGGCGGCGCGACGGTGCGCGCGGTGGGGCCGTTGCGCGACGTCGTGGTCACCACCGACGAGGACGGTCGGGCCGACCTCGTGGCGGACGGCAGCGAGTGGCGACGGCTCGAGGTGTTCGCGGAGGGCTTCGTGGTCGAGCCGTTCGACGCGACCCTCACCGGGCTCCCGGTCACGGATCCCCTC
The DNA here is from genome assembly GCA_964546345.1 of uncultured Planctomycetales bacterium. GTDB lineage: Bacteria > Planctomycetota > PLA2 > PLA2 > JAEUHO01 > JAYTCP01. The sequence continues at coordinate 5,289 of CAZJJQ010000181.1, read as the reverse complement.
ACGGTCGTCCTGCGCGCCGCGCGTCCGCTCGTGGGACGCGTCGTGGACGAAGAGGACCGCATGCCGATCGAAGGCGCGACCGTGACGCTCGTCAGCGGCGCGATCGAGCGCGGCGTGTTCGCGACCACGACCACGGGCCCGGACGGGGCCTTCACGCTCCGGGTCGAGGCGCCTCGGTGGCTGGCCTTCACCCTCGAGGTGGCCGCCCCCGATCGGCTGCTCGGGCTGCTTCCCCTCGCGCGGCCCGACCCGGCCGGGTCGCAACCGATCGAGATCCGCCTGGAGCGGGGCCGCCTGCTCGAGGGGCACGTCACCGATCGCGACGGCGCTCCCGTGGCCGGTGCGCATGTCCAGGTCCTGCCCACGCACGCGCGCCGGCCTGGCGCCTTGCCGCGCGACGCCCGACCCGTGGCCATCACGGACGCCCAGGGCAGGTTCCAGGTGCGCGCACCCAAGGCGAACGCCGACGACGCGTGGCAGGTCGTCGCGCGAGGGCCCGGCGGGGAGGGGGGCTCGATGCCCGTGCCTCGCCGCGATCCTCCCGACGTGCCGCTCGTCGTCGTGCTCGAAGGGACCGGCTTCCTCGAAGGGCGTGTGGTCGCCCCCGACGGTGCCGGCGTCGGCGGCGTGCGCGTGCGTCCCTCGATCGCGGCCACGTCGGCCTGGCCCGCCGGGACGGACGTCCCCCCCGAGCCGGCGACCGGCGCCACTGCCCCCGCGGCCCTCCCCGCCTCCACCGTCACCAGCCCCGACGGCACGTTCCGTCTCGGTCCGCTGCCCGCCGGCGACCTCGACGTGCTCCTCGAGCGGGAGGGCCAGCGCCTCGGACGCCCCATGGCCACGCGCGTGCTCGGCGGCAGGACCGTCGCGCTCGATCCGATCGTGCTCGACGTGGGCGAGATCTCCGGCCTCGTGCTCGACCACGCGGGCCGCGGCGTGTCCGGCGCCTTCGTGCGCCTCACGCGGGTGACCGCCGAGGCCGGCGACGGGGCCGTCCGCGACGCCCGTACCGACGAGCTCGGACGATTCCGCTTCACGGCGCTCGACCGGTCCGAGCCGATGAGGATCGACGTCGTGGGCCAGGCCATGACCTCGGCCCGCATGGAGCGCGCCTATCCCCGCGCCGAGCCCTACGAGCTCCAGCTGACCCGGCTGCCGCAGCTCGTGCTCAATGTGACCCGGGACGGTCGCCTCTACGACGGCCCGCTGCTCGTCCGGTACGTGCTGAAGGGCTCGCCGCCCGACTCCGGTGTGACCGCGACGGCCGGCTCCGAGACCTGGTGGACCGCCGTCTCCGGGCGCGTCTCGTTCATCCTCCCTTCGGTGGCGACGTACACCGTGCACGTGCGCACCGCCGAGGACGCGCCGGCGCAGGCCTCCGGCGACACCACGATCGACGCGGCGGAGCCGACGGTCATGCGCGTGACGCTCGATCTCCGCGTGCCGGAGCCCACGGCGCCCGAGGGCGGCATGCTTCCGGGGAAGTGAGGGGGCGGCGGGGGCCGGTCCCCCGCGGATGCGTTCGAAGGCATCATGAGGATGTCGTGCCCTCCCCCCGCGCCCCCCTCCTCCTCGGCGCTCTCCTGGCGGTGGCCGCGCTGCTCCTGTTCCTGCTCACGCGCGCGGACCCGTCTCCTCGACCCGGCGAGGGCGGTGAAGAGAGGACCGTTCCCGATTCCCCCGCGGCGCTCGCAGCGATCCCCAGGCGAGCCGCCCCTCTCGGCGATGGGGGACCCGCGCATGATGCGTCCACACCCACCGTCGGTGACGGTTCCGCCGCCGAGACCCCACCCGCAACCGGTCCTCGCGCACTTCGCGTGATCAGCGACGTCGGCGCTCCCGTGGCGGGAGCCGAGATCGCCCTGCTCGACGACCTCCCCGACACGGACGCACGCGCACGTCACATCCTCGCGCGCCGGCCCCGCGCCCAGGGGACCACCGAGGCCGACGGCACCTTCCTCGTGGCCGCCGACGCTCCGCGCGCGGGCGCCGTGCACGTGCGCGCGACGGGCTTCGTCGAGGTGATCGTCGCGCTCGAGCCCTTCCCGTCGGAGATCCGGCTCGTACGGGCCCGGAGCCTGCGGGTCCGCGTGATCGACGAACACGCCCGGCCCATCGCGGCGGCCACCGTCCGCGCGGTGGGGACCCCGCGCGACGTCGCGATGGAGACGGACGCGGAAGGCCGCGTCGAGCTCGTTGCGGATGGGACCGCGTGGCAGCAGCTCGCCGTGTGGGCCGATGGGTACGTCGTGGGGTGGAAGTCGCTCGAGCCTCCCGAAGGCGTGCGGGACGGGCCGATCACGGTCGTGCTCGAGGAGGGGCGGGCCCTCACCGGCCGTGTCGTCGCTGCCGAGGATGGTCGCCCCCTCGAGGGAGCGACCGTGAGGAGAGTGTGGGAGCTCGAGGGCCGTGGCGTTCTCGCCACCACGCCGGTGACCACGGCGGCGGACGGAAGCTTCACGGTGCGCGTCGGATCCTCGCCCTACGGCGGAGCGAGTTTCCACGCCACGGCACCCGACCACCTGCTCGGGCTCGCCTCCTGGAACGGGTTCTCCTTCGACAGCGGGCCGCTCGTGATCCGCCTGGAGCGAGGTCGAACGATCGTCGGCGTCGTCAAGGACGGTGCCGGCGGCCTCGTTGCCGGAGCGCGCGTGCAGGCGTTGCCCACCTACTGGCGCGCAACGAGCGCGACCGAGGGCGAGCCCCTGACCCTCGCGGCGACGGACGAACAGGGTCGATTCCAGGTGCGTGTGCCGGACGCCGGCTCGGACATGCTCTGGTACGTCGTCGCGCGCGGGCCCAAGGGTGGGTGGGGTTCGGCATCCGTGCACGGTGCCGGGGCTGGCAGCCCTCCGCTGGTCGTCGAGCTCGAAGAGCTCGGCGATCTCGAGGGTCGCGTGGTGACCGCGGAGGGCGTCGGTGCGCCAGGCGTTCGGGTCCGTCCCACGTACCCGTCCGGGCTCGAAGACTGGCGCGTCGGTCAAGAGGCTGCGCCGATGGGGGACAGTGGCGCGACTCATCCCGCCGTCTCCACCCAGGTGGGCTCGACGGTCACGAAGGCGGACGGGCGCTTTCGCCTCGGACCGCTGCCGCCGGGCGATCTGGAGCTGATCCTGTCCCGGGATGGCCAACCTCTGGGCCGTGGGGTGGCGGCGCGGGTCACGGCGGGGGGTACGACCGTCGTGGGGCCGATCGTGCTCGATGCCGGCGAGGTCTCCGGCACCGTGCTCGACGATGCGGGGCGTGCCGTCCGCGGCGCGGTGGTCCATCTGAGCGCTCAGCAGCCGGGCCTTCGCGCACCTCTCGCGCGCACCGCACGGACCGACGACGCCGGAGGCTTCCGGTTCGTCGCCGTCCCTCCGAAGCTGGAGATGTCCATCTACGTCACCGGGGCCGGGTTCTCGTTCGCACGTCTCGAGAAGGTCATGGCGCGGCCCGAGCCGTTCGAGATCCGGGTCACTCCCCTTGGGCGACTCGTGCTGAGCGTGACGCGGGACGGTCGGCAGTACGAAGGACTCCTTGGCGTTTCGTGGAACGGGACCCTGCCCCCCCGTCCTGACGGGAAGCATCAGCTCACCTTCGTGAGCAACGAGGGGTCGTGGGTGTCCTGCGTCGCGGGGGAAGCGTCCATGCCGCTGATGCCGGGATTCTCCCTCACGGTGTACGCCCGATCGGTCGAGGCCGAGGCCGCGGTCGCCTCCGCCCCGGCCCAGTGGGATCCCCACGACGAGACGACCTGCCGTGTCTCCCTTGACCTGCGGGTGCCGCAGCCCCGGGGCTCCACGGCGCTTCCCCCCGGGGGCCGCTGATCGCGGGAACCGAGGGGTTCGCCCCCTTCCGTGGGCGACGCGTCTCCAGGCATGATGCCGCGTCGTGTCGCCCTCCCGCGCCCCCCGGCTGCTCGTGTCCTTCGTCGCGGCTTTGGGCGCGGTCGGGTTCCTGGCGCCGAGCTCCCGGCTTCCGTGCGCGCCCACGTGTGCCGCGGGCGAAGAGGTCCCCGCATCTCGTCCCCTGCGCGTCCGCGTGATCGACGATCATGCACGGCCCCTGCGTGGCGCTGCCGTGCGATGGATGGGTGTCGAGCGCTCGGCGGTCGCCGCCACCGACGCGGAGGGCCGCGCGACGCTCGAGGTCGAACCCGGCGACGGGCGGCGGTTCGAGGTCTTCGCCGAAGGACTGGTGCTCCATGTCAGCGAGGCCCCGTCGGACCATCTCCCGCACGACGACCCGCTGCTCGTCGTGCTGGAGCCCGGCATCGCGTGGCCGGGGCGCGTCCTCGCCGCCGAAGACGGGCGTCCGATCCCGGGGGCGCGCGTGCGCATGAGCTCGCAGGTCAGCGACGGCGATGTCGCCGAGGCGATGAGCGGGCCCGACGGCCGCTTCACGCTTCGGTTGCTCGCGACGCCCGACGCTCGGGCGTCCTTCGACGTGGCCGCGCCCGATCGGCCGTTCGCCTTCCTCTTGGAGTCCCGCGCTCCTGCGGGGTCACCGATCGAGCTGCGCGTGGATGCGGGTCGCGACTACGAGGGTGTCGTCCGGGACCGGTTCGGCGCCCCTGCGGCGGGCGCGCGTGTGCGCGCCGTGTCTCCGGTGACCCGGCACCAGCCTCCGGAGTCGATGGCCGCCGCGTACGTGACGACCGACGCCGCGGGACGCTTCCGTGTCCGGGTCCCGAAGCCCGCGGATGCCGGGTTCTGGTGGCTCGTCGCGAGCGCCCGGGACGGCGACTTCGGTCTGGTCGAGCTGAACTCCCGGTTCGGCGCCACGCATACGATCGAGCTCGTGGGCTTCGGCGCCCTCGCGGGGCGCGTCGTGGCGGTCGACGGGTCCCCGATCGTAGGGGCGCGCGTTCGGATCGCCTACCTGGCCGATCTGGACGAGTGGATCCGCGCGGAGGGCCGAGAGTCCGCCGTCTCGCGCGACGCCATGCGCTCGGCTCCGACTTCCGCCGACGGCTCGTTCCGGATCGACCGGCTCCTGTCGCTTCCCCTGGAGCTGCGCATCGAGCTCGGCGCTCGGCTCGTGAACGTGGACGCGTCGGCCCACGTCCTCGCGGGCCAGGTCACCGTGATCGAGCCCGTCGTCCTGCGGGAGCGGGTGTCCTTCGTGCCTCCGCCCGCCCGGCTGCTCGACCCGCCTCGCGTCCCCCTCCTGCTCACCGTGACGCGGGCGGGTCGTCCCTACGACGGCCCGTTGCGCGTGTCCTCGCGCCGCGATCCTCTGCTCGCGCGCTTGGATCCGGACGGCCCCGCGCTCGTCCCCGCGGTGGAGTGGGTGTCCTGCGTGGGC
>CAZJJQ010000180.1:0-7357 GCA_964546345.1 uncultured Planctomycetales bacterium | reverse complement strand
CCCCAACCGGGGCCTCACGTGCGATCGAGGCGCCACGCGGCCTCCTTCTTCACGAATAGATCGGGCTAGCCGGACCGCCCCTCTACTCGACCCGGCCGGGCTACACCGACGTGTCGTCGATCTCGGTGCGCGTCTTCGCAGCCGCGGAGGGGGCGCGCGGCAGGGCGGCCGGGGGGCGTCCCTCTTCGAGACGCTCGGAGGATTGCGCCTCGGGCGTGTTCAGGCCCTTCTTGAACTCGTTGATGCCCTGCCCCAGGTTGCGGGCCACCCCCGGAAGCCTGCGTCCGAAGAGCAGGATCGCGATGAAGAGGATGACCACCCAGCCCCAGGTGCTGTTGACGAAACCGAGGAGGAGTCCGGAAGCGCTCATGCGGGGATCATACCCCCGTACGGCCGGGTGCGAGCGTTCCCCGTGGCGCCGGGTGGTCGATCGGTGCCGCGCCGCCGTCGCCCGCCGCCCCGCCCGTCCGCCAGCCCCCCCGCCGCCCCCCACCTCCCTGGCACGCTCCCGCGGCAGGGCATCCGTCGTCCGCCCGCGCGCACCGGCGCCTCCGGTTCGCACGAACAACAAGCGACCCCCGGCCGTCCCCCCGCACGGGGGGCCACCGGGGGTCGCTGGACCCGAGCGCTCGGAGGCGCCGTCTACTTCGGGACGGCGAGGAGGACCGTGCCGTCGGCGAACCCGGCCACCATCACGCCGTCGCGCTGGTTGGTCGGCAGGAACTCGAACATCCCCATGGGCGTCGTCTGGGCGACCTTGCCGCCGGGACCCTTGCGGAACTGGGCGTTCTTGGCGCCGTCGAGGGTGACGACCCAGTCGCCGACCTTGACCAGGGGGCGTTCGGCGTTCGCGTCGTGGAAGATCTCCTCGCCCGTCGCCGCGTCGAACGCGTGGAGGCCGATCGCGTTCTTCACGAACACCATGCCCTCGAAGGACTCGACGATCACCTTGGGGCTGCCCGGGCCCGCGCTCTCGACCTCGCGCGAAACCACGGTGCCGAGCAGCCAGGGCGACTTGCGGATCGGGGCGTCCACGCCCTTCATCCAGCGGACCGTCCCGCTGTGCACGTCGAAGCAGCGGAGGAAGTTGTCGTCGGAGCCCAGGAACGCGAGGTCCTTCGTCAGGGTCGGCGAGCACATGTTGCGGCCGAGCGTCTTCGCCTCCCAGAGGATGGAGGCGCTGTGCGCGCTGGCCGAGTCGGCCTTGAGCGCCGTGACCGACATGTCCTCGGAGACCACGATCAGCGACTCGCCCTGCAGGTCCACGGTGGGCGTGCCCGTGACGCGACCGGCCGTGCGGAAGCCCCAGCCGATGCTGCCCTTGGTGAGATCGACGCTCTCCATCGTCTTGTTGTCGACGGGGGAGCCGTAGGAGCCCACGTAGGCGGTCGTGGCGGTGGCGGAGACGCCGGAAGACGCCGAGAACGCGAGGCGGATCGGGGACCGATCGGACTCGGCGCCGCTCCGCTTCGAGAGGGCCTGGATCCACGAGGCGCCCCTCGTGTCCTTTTCGACGAACACGTAGTGGAGCGGGCCCTCGGCCGGCGGCGCCGACAGCGGGTGCCGCAGCGTCGAGACCCAGCGCGGCGTGAGATCGCGGCGCGACAGGCAGAAGAGCTTGCCGGCGGCATCGACGGCGATGAGGTCTTCCCGCATCACGTAGATGGCGGTCAGCGCGACCGGACCCTGCACGGCCAGGTCGGCGCGGATCACGTCGGGGTGCCACGGCAGCCCCTCGAGGAGCCGCTCGGCCTGATCGACCATCGGGTTGACCCGGAGGACCGCGCCGAGGTTCGGGGCGCCCCCGGCATCGGAGGTGCGGGCGGCAAGGCCGCCGCACAGGGCGGCCAGGGCGGCGGACGCGGCCAGGACGAGGGTCCGTCGAGACGTCATCGATCACCTCGCGGGTCGGGGGAGCACGGCAGGCACCGTCGGCGCGAGCGGGGGGCCCCTCCCGGGCCGCGAACCGAACGAGACGACGGATCCGGCGGGGGCGCGACGGCCCCCTGCCCGGGGACCGCCACGGCGCCATTCGGAGTCCGGCCGTTTATAGGAACGTGCCTCCCCCGTGTCAAGCCTTCGGGATCGGACGGGCGACGTCGCCAACCCTTGGGGAGGACGCGACTTGGGAACATGGGGGCGCGGGGGGTCACGGGTTGCGGCCCCACCCGGACGGTCGTACGATCCCGGCGCCCCCCTCCATGGACCCGATCCCCCACGCCTCCCGAGTCGCGGCCCTGCCTCCCCGGACGCCGGACGCCCCCCTCGAACGGCTTCGGGAGAACCTGACCGCGCTCGGGGCGCGCGTCGAGGCGGCCCGGCGCCGGGGCCCCGAGGCCGCCGGGTCGGTGACCCTGGTGGCGGTGACGAAGGCGGTCCCCCGGGCAGCCCTGGCGCTCCTCCTCCGGGCGGGTCACGTCCACCTCGGGGAGAACCGGGTCCTCGACGCGGCCTCGAAGCGCGAGTCCGGACCGCGGGGCCTCGTCTGGCACGGGATCGGCCACCTCCAGACGAACAAGGCGCGGCGGGCGCTCGCCACCTTCGACGTGTTCCACGCACTCGACTCCCTCCGCCTGGCGCGGGAGCTCGAGGCGGGGCTCGCCGCCACGGACCGGCGCTGGCCCGTCTACGTGCAGGTGAACGCCGCGGAGGACCCCGCGAAGGGGGGCTTCCGCCCCGACGAGACGCTCGAGGCGCTGCGCGCCCTCGCGGCGCTCCCCCACCTCGACGTCGTCGGCCTGATGACCATGGCGCGCGAGACCGATCGTGGGGAGGCCGCCCGGCCCTGCTTCCGCGTCCTGCGGGCGCTCCGGGACGAGGCCGTGGAGAAGGGAGTGGCGCGCCGCGCCGACCTCGGCCTCTCGATGGGCATGTCCGACGACTTCGAGCCCGCCGTCGAGGAGGGGGCGACGATCGTTCGCATCGGGCGCGCCGTGTGGGATGGTGTCGGACTCCCTCCTGACCGATCCTCGGACGGCCCCGCCGCCCCGCGGACCCTTCCGTCCTCGCCTCCGGAGACCCGCTGACCATGGCCCTGCGCATCCGGATCGAGCATGGCCAGGACGCGGGGAAGACCTACCGGCTCGGCTCGACCGGCACCTACCGCTTCGGCCGCAACCCGGCGTCGAGCATCCAGGTGCTCGACATGAAGGTGTCGAAGGACCACTTCGAGATCGGGCTGCCCGATGCCTCGAGCGCCGCCGTGATCCGGGACCTGCACAGCAGCCACGGCACGTTCCTGAACGGGCAGAAGGTGACGGAGGCGCCGCGCCCGCTCTCGCCGGGCGACGAGGTGCGCGTCGGACTCACCGTGATGCGCCTGCTCTCCGACGGACCGAGCGACGCCGAGGCCAAGGTGGTCGGCCCCATGTTCGCGGCGGCCGCGCCCGCCGCGGCGGCGGGAGGGAACGGCGCCGCGCCCGAGCCGAAGCCGGCACCGAGCAAGGCGATGCCGCCGGACGCGCTCGTGGGCAAGACGGTCGCCGGTTACAAGATCCTCGAGAAGGTGGGCGCCGGCGGGATGGGCTCGGTCTACCGCGCGGAGCAGCTCTCGCTCCACCGCGAGGTGGCGCTCAAGATGCTCGCCGAGAAGCTCGTGAGCGACAGCGCGTTCGTGGACCAGTTCGTGAACGAGGCGCGCGCCGCCGGGCAGCTCAACCACCCGAACGTCGTGCAGGTCTACGACGTCGGCGAGGCGGAGGGCCGGCACTACTTCTCGATGGAGTACATCCACGGAGGCTCGCTCGAGAGCAAGGTGCCGAAGATCGGCGAGGGCGTGCCGTGGGCCGACACGCTGCCGTGGTTCCTCGACGCGGCGAACGCCCTGATCTTCGCCGAGAAGAAGGGCATCCTCCACCGCGACATCAAGCCGGACAACTTCATGCTCGGCCAGGACGGCAGCGTGAAGCTGTGCGACCTGGGCCTCGCGAAGAAGTCGGAGAGCGCCGACCTGCTCGCGCAGGGCATCATCGGGACGCCGCACTTCATCGCGCCCGAGTCGATCCGGCGCAAGACCGAGGTGGACGGCCGGGCCGACCTCTACAGCCTCGGCTGCACCTTCTACCGCATCCTGACGGGGAAGAACCCGTACCCGGGCGCCACCGTCAAGGAGATCCTGCTCGCCCACCTCAACGCGCCGATCCCGCGCGTGTCCGCGGGCCAGGCCGAGGTGCCGAAGGACCTCGACGACGTCGTCTACAAGCTCATGCAGAAGGACCCGGCCGCCCGGTTCCAGAACGCGGAGGAGCTGTGGGACGCGCTCGAGAAGGTGCGCCTGCAGTACGGCCTCGAGCAGCACGGCCTCCACCCGGGCCGGGCGAAGAAGCTCGCGATCCTCGGCGGCAGCGTGGCGGTGATCGCGATCGGCGTGGCGATCTACTTCGTGACGCGGCCGAAGCAGACCGAGACCGTCATCGTCAAGGAGCCGGGCGGGACGACCGTCATCGGCGTCGAGCAGGCCGAGGTCCGCAAGATCGAGGCCAAAGGCAAGCTCTCCGAGATCGACAACCGAGCCCTCCGCCTCGGCACCATCGAGGAGGGGGACGTCCATCTCAAGCCCGAGTGGAAGGGCGTGATCGACGACTATCGCGCGCTCGCGAAGGACTACGAGGAGACGGAGTCCGCCGCGACCGCCAAGCGGAACGCCGACGACGTCGAGGGGCGCCTCAAGAAGCGCAAGGCGCTGGTGGAGCGGCTCAAGGGCGAGCTGACGGCGGCCCGCGAGAAGCTCGACAAGGCCGCGAAGGACGCGCTCGACGCCGCCGCCAAGGCCCGCGAGGCGGGCGACGTCGAGGGGGCCGCGGGCGCCCTCGCGAACGGGCTCGAGGCCCTCAAGCAGGTCGTGAGCACGAAGGCTTCCACCGGCGAGGTGCTCGTCACCGACGCCGACGCGGAGGCCGGTCGCAAGGCGATCGCGAAGGTCGAGGCGGAGCTGCTCGACCTGGTGTCGAAGGCGTGGGAGACGGCGCACACGGAGGCCGTGGCCGCGCCGGACGCTTCGGCGGAGGCCATCCGGAAGGCCCAGGCGGTCCTCGACGCCTTCCTCGCGGCGTATCCCGAGCCGAAGCTCGACACGAAGGTCTCCTCGCGCATCGCGGCGGTCCGGAAGGAGGCGCAGCAGGCGCGCACGGCCCTCGAGGCCCGCCTCATCGCCGCGCGCCGCGCCGACCTCGCGGCCGACGCGCAGGCCTTCTACGACTGGGTCAAGCGGACCTTCGCGACGCCCGACGAGTCGGGGGCAGGGACCGGCCCGTACGTGGGGTTCCGCTTCGCCGAGGCGGCGACCCGGGCGCGCGCGGCCGCGGGAGCGGCGAAGACCGAGGAGTACCGCGCGCTCTTCGAGCTGCGGGCTCGGGAGGCCGACCTGGTGGCCCGCCTGCCGGGCACGCTGGCCACCGGCTTCCGCGCGAAGGGGTGGAAGGACAAGGTGGTCGGGTCCGGCTGGAGCGGCGTGCCGAAGGAGGTCCAGCCCGAGGGCCTCCTCGTGGGCGACAAGGTCCGCGCCTTCTCCGACGAGGGCCTGGCCTGGTTCTACGACCTCTTCTACGAGAAGGGGGCCGAGCGGTACCCGCTCAGCGCGGACGACCACGAGGCCCTCGCCGTCCTCGCGGAGGCCGCCTGCCTGCTCGAGGGCGGGAAGGCCGGCGACGAGGCGCTCGCCGAGTGGGACAAGGCGGCGGCGGCGGATCCTGCCCGGGCCGAGAAGGTCAAGGCGCGGCGGGCGCTCACCCAGGTCGAACGCGACGTGCGTGCGCTGCTCGACGAGAGCGATGCGCTCCACAAGCAGGCGGTCGAGGAGCTCGACGCGCTCGAGAAGCAGCTCAACCTCCCCGACGCGAAGAAGTCGGCCGAGGCGCGCGCCGGGATCCTCGCCGCGGAGGCGGGCATCCGCGAGAAGCTCGTCAAGGCGAAGGCCAAGGTGCTCGAGGTCGCGCGCGATCACGGGGGCTCGCTCTCCTACGTGCTCCTCTCCGACAGCCGCCCCGAAGCCGCGCGGTATGCGGGAGAGACGGTCCCCGAGCTCCCGTCCGGCCCGCCCGGGCCGCCCGCGGGTCCCGCGGACGCTCCGGTGCCGCCGTCCGAGCCCCCGCCTTCGCCCGCCGTGCCGGCCCCCTCGATCCCGCCGACGCCCCCGGGACTCTCCCCCACGCCCCCGCCGGCATCGCCTTCGGAGCCGGGGATGGGCGGCGATGCCGGCCGCGCCGATCTGCCCGGGATGGGTGCCGCCGCTCCCGGCAGCGGGGAGCCCCTCCCGGGGGTGCCCGCGCCGGGCATGCGGTAGCAGGGTGGCGGGCGTCGGCTACGCGGAGCGTGCCGGCGCGGTGGAGATCCCCCTCAAGGTGGTCCCGGGCGCCTCGCGGAGCCGCGTCGTGGGCGTCCTCGGCGACCGGCTGAAGGTGTCCGTCGCGGCTCCGCCCGAGGCGGGCGCGGCCAACGCGGAGGTGTGCCGCCTGCTCGCCGCGGCCCTCGGCCTCAGGCCGTCGGCGGTGCGCGTGTCGGCGGGTCACGGTTCGCCCCGCAAGACCGTGTCGGTCGTCGGGGTGACGCTGTCGCAGGTTCGCACCGCGCTCGAGGGCCCCCCCGCATGACGCCGCCGATCCGCATCGCCTTCCTCCTCTCGGGCTCGGGCAGCACGCTCGAGAACCTCTTCCGCCACCTCGACATGGGTACGGTGAAGGGAGAGGTCGTGGTGGTGCTGTCCGACAAGCCCGGCGTCCGCGGCCTCGACCGTGCACGTGCGCGGGGCGTACCGGCGCAGGTGGTCGAGCGGAGGGCGTACCGCGACGGCGCCGCCTTCGACGCGGCCGTCGAGACCGCCATCCGGCCCTACGCACCCGATCTCGTCGTCATGGGCGGGTTCCTCAGCCTCTGGCACGTCCCCGCCGACTGGCAGGGCCGGGTGCTCAACGTCCATCCGAGCCTGCTTCCCGCGTTCGGCGGCAAGGGGTGCTACGGCGAGCGCGTCCACCGCGCCGTGCTCGACGCGGGCGTCAAGGTCACGGGGTGCACCGTGCACTTCGTGGACGACGAGTTCGACCACGGCCCGATCGTGGCGCAGGCCGCCGTCGTCGTCGAGGACGAGGACACGCCCGACACGCTGGCGCACCGGGTCCAGGAGGCGGAGCGTCGCCTGTTCCCCGCCTGCATCCGCCTCTTCGCGGAGGGCCGCCTCCGCATCGACGGTCGCCGCGTCCGCGTGCTGCCGCCTGCCGACGCCACGCCGCCCCGGCCGTCGTAGGCTCTCCGGCATGGCCGAGTCCTGCGACCGTCCCCCCGCCGACCCTGCGCGCGCCCGCGTGCGCGCGCGCGCGACCGACGCGCGGGCCGCGAACGCCCCCACCGCCGGGGGCGAGACGCT
>CAZJJQ010000179.1:0-7429 GCA_964546345.1 uncultured Planctomycetales bacterium | reverse complement strand
GATCATGGGCGGCGCCGCCGCCCTCGAGTGACCCCGACGCTCCTCTCGGGGGGAACCCCCCGAGGCCCCCCCCTCTCCCGGCCCTCCACCTCCCGCTCGCCCCCTCCCCGCGCCCGCGCTTTCCCCGTCCCTCCCGCTTGAAGGCATCCTCATGAACACCCTCGGCAAGATCACGCAGGTCATCGGGTCCACGTTCGACGCGGAGTTCCCCGAGGAGTCCCTGCCGCGCATCTACAACGCCCTCGAGCTCGAGATCCAGCGCCGCGACGGCCGGCAGCGCCTCGTGGGCGAGGTCCAGCAGCACCTCGGCGGCGGGCGCGTGCGCGCGGTCGCGCTCGGCTCGACCGACGGCATGGTCCGCGGCCAGGACGTGGTGGATACGGGGGCGCCGGTCTCGGTGCCCGTCGGCGAGGGCTGCCTCGGCCGCGTGTTCAACGTGATCGGCGACACCATCGACAAGCTCGGCCCGTCCAAGGCCACCGACAAGTCGCCCATCCACCGGGCGCCCCCCGCGTTCGACGTCCTCGAGTCGAAGACCGAGGTGTTCGAGACGGGCATCAAGGTCATCGACCTGCTGACCCCGTACGCCCGCGGCGGCAAGACCGGCCTCTTCGGCGGCGCCGGCGTCGGCAAGACGGTCATCATCCAGGAGCTCATCGCCCGCATCGCCCGCTTCCACAGCGGGTTCTCGGTGTTCGCCGGCGTCGGCGAGCGCACCCGCGAGGGCAACGACCTCTGGCTCGAGATGAAGGAGACGAAGGTCGGCAGCACGGGCAAGTCGGTGCTCGACCAGACCGTGATGGTGTTCGGCCAGATGAACGAGCCGCCCGGCGCCCGCCTCCGCGTCGCCCTGACGGCGCTGACCATGGCCGAGTTCTTCCGCGACTCGAAGGGCACGGACGTGCTCCTCTTCGTGGACAACATCTTCCGCTTCACGCAGGCCGGCTCCGAGGTCTCGGCCCTCCTCGGCCGCATGCCCTCCGCGGTGGGCTACCAGCCCACGCTCGGCACCGAGATGGGCGAGCTCCAGGAGCGCATCACCTCCACGAAGCGCGGCGCCATCACCTCGATCCAGGCCATCTACGTCCCGGCCGACGACTACACCGACCCGGCGCCGGCCACGACGTTCACCCACCTCGACGCCTTCACGGCGCTCAACCGCTCCATCGCCGAGAAGGGCATCTACCCTGCCGTGGACCCCCTCGAGTCGCGCTCGCGCCTCATGGACCCCCAGTACGTCGGCGAGGAGCACTACCAGGTCGCCCAGAACGTGATCCGCATCCTCCAGCGCTACAAGGAGCTGCAGGACATCATCGCCATCCTCGGCGTGGACGAGCTCTCCGAGTCGGACAAGGTGCTCGTCGGCCGCGCCCGCAAGATCGAGCGCTTCTTCTCGCAGCCGTTCTTCGTCGCCGAGGTGTTCACCGGCAAGGCCGGCAACAACACCCCGCTCAAGGAGACGATCCGGTCGTTCAAGGAGCTGTGCGACGGCAAGTGGGACCACCTGCCCGAGTCGGCGTTCATGTACGTCGGCACGCTCGAAGAGGCGGCCGAGCAGGCCGAGAAGATGAAGGCGGGCAAGTAGCCATGGCCGACCACGCCACCGCAGCGGGCGCCGGCGCCCTCACCGTGCGGATCGTCACCCCCGAGGCGATGGTCTACGACGGAAAGGCGCAGGTCGTCGTGGTCCCGAGCCACGACGGCGAGACCGCGTTCCTCCACGGGCACGCCGCCTTCGTCGGTCTCCTGGGCTCGGGCGAGCTCCGCTTCGAGACCGAGGCGGGCACGCAGCACCACTTCCTCAAGGGAGGGGTGGTCCAGGTCGTGGACGACGTCGTCACGGTCCTGGCCGAGAGCGTGATCCCCGTCGCCACGCTGGAGGCGGAGAAGGCGCAGGCCGAGGTGGCCGCGGCCCTGCGTCTGCCGGTCGTCACCGACGAACAGCTCGCCGACCGAGACCGCCTCCTCGGCGCGGCGCGCGTGAAGCTGCGGCTCGCCACCAAGCAGGGCGGCGCCGCCGCGCCCGCGGCGCACTGACCCTCCCTCGCGGACCGCGGGCGCTACTTGGTGGGGCGCGGACCGAAGGGGTTGGAGGGTGGGGGCGGCGGGGGCAGGGGGGCCGCCACGGACTCCTCGAGCCAGCGCACGAGCCTGGCCTCGAGCCCCTCGACGCTCATCCCGAGGGCACCTTCGACGGCGGCGTCCATGGATGCCTTCGGGAACGCCTTGAGCAGGGGCCCCACCTGCTGCGGCCGCGCCTCGAACAGGTAGGACGCGAGGGCGAAGGCGAACACCAGGTCCTCCGCCGTCATCGCGTTCACGTCCTTGCCGAGGGCGAAGCGGAGGTCCGGTCGGATCCCCTTCGCGACGAGCCCTCGCGCCTCCACGAGCCAGTCGGCCTCGTTCGCGCGGATGCGGCCGAGCAGGCCCTCGTCCCGGGGCTGCCCGTTCGCGTAGTCCCCCGTGCGGACCGTGAAGGTGCGGTGGGTCCCGCAAAGACGGGTGGTCATCCAGACGCCCACGCCCTCGAACAGCATCCCGAAGGTGGGCCCCAGCTCGAAGCCGCCCTCGAGCATGCCCGACACCACGATGCGAGGCACCCACTCGACCCGCGTGTCGTCGTCGTTCGGGTAGACGAGCACCTGCGGCCCCGACGGCATCCAGTAGCACGAGAGGTTGCGGGCGAACGCGCGCTGTGAGGGCTGCATCCGCGAGCTCGTGTCGAAGAACGCGTAGGCGTCGAAGGGGAGCGCGTACAGGAAGAACGTGAGGCCGGCGATGTCGGGCACGTCCTGCCCGAGAAGGGCGGGGAACGCCTGGCGCGCGGCCTGCCCCAGCCGGATCGCCCGCGTCAGGAGCGCGGACGAGTGGACCCCCGCGCCGAGGATGCGCAGGTCGGCCGTCGCGTACGCGCGTGCCCAGCCCCCCGCGACGAACTCGGTCTCGTCCGCCGTCGGCGTCACGGGCCGGGGCTCGGGGACGGACGCGACGAGCGTCCGGGCCTCGGCGACGAGGGCGCCCCTCCGTTCGCGGGAGGCCATCGTCTCCTGGAGCACGAACCCAGCCCCGTCCCGCACGTCCCCGTGCAGGGCCCGCGCCCGCTCGTCCCCCGGCGAGATGGCGAGCAGCTCCTCGAGGATCAGCTCCCGGCGCCGCAGCGGCAGCGTGGAGCCCAGCCGCTGCAGCACGGTGACGACTTGCGCGGCCGGCTCGGCGCCCAGGGCCGCCCGGCGGCGCGCGAGCTCGGGGAGCTGGCTGGAGTTCGTCACGTCCAGGGGCGGCTTGTAGCCCTTCGCCTGGACCCAGGTCCCCGCCTTGTCCTTCGTGTAGCGCAGCCAGCCGCGGGCCTTCGCGTGCTCGGGATCGAACCGGAGGATCTCGGCCGCGAGTCGGTCGCGCTGCCCCGCGAGCCTCACCGAGACGCACCACTCGGCGAGCTCGACGAGCCGCGCGACCAGGGTCTTGCGCGCCTCGGCCAGGGCGCCCTTCGCCTCCGCCTCGGCCGCCGCGGCCTCCTCCGCTGCCGGCGGATCCCCCGCGCAGAGGGGACGTGCGACCGCCCCGCCGAGCCCGGCCAGCCCCGTCAGGAGGAACAGCAGCCCGATCCGGCGCGCCCCGCCCCCAGCAGATCCGAGACGGCAGCTCCCCCCCATCCGGCCTACTTGGCCGGCGCCGCGGGCGGGACGGCCTCGGGCGCGTTCGCGGCGAGCCAGGCGTCGATCTCGGCGAGCGCCGGGATCGGCGTCGAGAGCGGCACGTCGAGCTCGGCCCGGAGCGCGAGGAGCGCCTTCGCCTTGACCGCGGGCGCCGCCGCCCCGGCCGTGGCCGCGGCCACCTTGGGCGCGACCTTCGCCTGGACCGCGTCGAGCACCGCCTTCAGCCGCTCGGCGACGGGCTTCGCCAGCCCCTCCTTCGCATCCACGTCGATCTTGGCGAGCGCGAGGAGGGTCGCCTTCACCTTCCCCTCCTTCTGCGCCTTCTCGGCGTCCGCGAACGCCTTCTCGTAGGCCTTCCACCTCGAGCGCAGCACCGGGTGCTCGTCGAGGGCCTTCCGCGCGGCCTCGAGGCCCTCGCGACAGGCCTTGGGGTCGCGGTCGGACTTGAAGCGCTCGGGCTCCCCTTCGGGGGGCACGACGAAGCTCGCGGGGACGCCGTCGAAGGACATCTTCGGCAGGATCAGGTCGCTCTTGCCCTTGGCCTTCGGCTTGGGCTTCGCGGGCTTGGGCTTCTCCGCGGTGGGCGCCGCCTTGCCGTCCGCGGGGGGTTTGTCGTCCTTCGAGGCCTTCGGCGGCTCGACCGCGTCCTCGTAGACCTGCTCGTGGTCGTCGCAGGAGAGCCCCGGGTACAGGGAACACTGCGTCTTCGGCTCGCCGGGCTTGGGCTTCTTCACGTCCACGGTCTTGTGGGAGCCGGGCGGATGGCCCACGAGCACCACGACGTGCTCGTTGGCCCAGGCGACGAACTCGGGATCTTCGAGCACCGACCGGTGCATCTCGTCGCAGTACTTTCAATGATCGCGATGGAAGGTGGCGAAGATCACGCAGTGGCGCGCCTTCGCCTCCTCCATCGCCTCGGCGTACGTGCGGGCGTACTGCAGCTTCGGGGCGTTCGGGTCCGGCTTCGCGGCCGCCTTCTCCTCGTCCTTCGCGCGTGCGGGGGCGGCGAGCAGGAGCAGCGCCGCCAGGCCGAGCCCGAGGAGGCCGAGGCCCGCGAGGCCCCTCCCGGCGGATCGACTGCGCTCGGCCCTGGCCATGGACGTGCTCCGGGACGGGCCCCCCGCGCCCGCCGACCCCGGGAAGGGTACCAGGGACGCGCCGGACGCGAGCGCGACGTGGGTGGTGCCGCCACCCGCCCCGCTGCAAGCGGAAGGCCCCGGCGGGGCGACCGCCGGGGCCTCCCGAGCGCCGTGGAGGCGTCGGCTACTTCGCCGGGGCGGCGGCCGCGTTCTCCTTGAGCCAGGCGTCGATGTCGGCGAGCACCGCGAGGTTGCCGGTCGAGAGCTTCTGGCTCACGTCCCCACGCAGGGCACGCACCGCCTTCACCTTCGCGGCGACGTCGAGCGTGCCGTCCTTCACCTCGGTGAGCTGGGCGACGGCCTTCTCGTTGACCGCGGCCGCCTTCGCCTTGACGAGCTCCAAGAGGCCCGGCGTGAGCTTCTTCGCGTCCCCGTCCACCTTCGCCACCGCCGCGAGCGCGGCCTTGAGCTTGCCCTCCTCGAGCGCCTTGTCGGCGTCGGCGAGCTGCTTCTTGTAGCCGTCCCACTTCTTGAAGGTGAGGGGCTTGGCCTCGTAGGTCTTCTGGAAGGCGGTCAGGGCGTCCTGCAACGCACCGGCGGCCATGGCGTCCTTCGGCTCGAGCTTCTCGACCTTGCCGTCGGGTCCGACCATCCAGGAGTTGGGGAAGCCGCTGGGGACCTCGATCTTGCCGAAGTCGTCCTTGGGGTGTCCCACGTCGGCCCGGATCATCTTGTGCTCGTCGCACGTGAGGCCGGGATAGAGCGGGCAGACCGACTTCTTCTCCTTCGTCTTCGGATCGGTCTCCTCGACCGGATCATGGGGCTTGTTCGACCCCGTCGCCCCGTCGTGACCGCACACGACGACGCAGTTGTCGTTCGACCAGGTGATGAAGTCCTTGTTCTCGAGCACCGACCGGTGCTGGCTGGTGCAGCCCCCTCAATGGTCGATGTGGAACGTGGCGAAGATCACGCAGCCACGTTCCTTGGCCTCCTCGATCGCCTGGGCATAGGTGTGCTGGTACCGCAGCACCGGATCGTTCTTCGATTTCGCGTCGGTCTTGGCGACGGCCGGAAGCGCGGCGAGCGCGGCGAGCGCTCCGACGGCCACCGAGAAGAGAGCCTTGCGCATGACGACTCCGAGGCACGGGGGGGACATCCCGAGCATATGCAACGATAACATCGCGCCGGTCAGGATCCTCCATCCGCGAGCCGGCCACCGGGGAGGGCATGCCCCCCCCTCCCCACCCCCCGCGCCCCCCGCGCCCCCCGACTCCCCCCCCGGTCCGCCGGAGCCCCGCCACCCCGTCCGCGCCCTACCTCAGGGGCACGCCCTTGAGCACGAATACGACGGGGAACTCCTCCTCCCGCGTGTACCAGGAGGCCACGATCGCGCGCGGGCCGGTGTCGCCGCCCGACCCGACGGCCCGAAGGTTCAGCTTGACCACCCCGTTGGCGCCCGCCACGCGGCTCGCGTGGTCGAACATCGGCCGGAGGACCCCCTCGGAGGTCTCGAGGGCGGCCGAGAGCCCCTCCGGGGGGACCCCGGGGGCCAGCACGGTCGAGAGGGTCCCGAGGACCCACCCCCGGCGGTCGGGGTCGGGGGCGAACGACTCGAGCGTCAGCCGCGTCGCCCCCCCGGCACCCGGGGCTCCCGGCGGCACGGGGACGGAGGCCGACGCGGGGAGCTGGTCGTGGCCGAGCTCGCCGAAGCGGTGCGTCTGCCGCCCGTGCCGCACCCGCAGGCGCGTCCGGATCTCCAGGGTCGCGAGCCGGTCCACGGCGACGGCGCTTTGCGCCTCGAGGGTGACGGTCAGCGTGGTCGCGCGCCGCGAGCCGCCGATGCCGTACGTCGTGTTGCCCGCGTCCACCCCCGCGAGGGCGCCGCCCGCGTCGTCCACCGCGGTGCGGACCGAGGGCTGAGCGTACGAGGTCACCTGCACCCCGGGCGTCCACTCGAGGCGGAGCCCGAGCACGTATCGCGGACGACCGCCCCCACGGAGCATCTTCGTCGTGGACACGCTCTCGACCTCGCAGCGGAACGGCCCCACGGTCGCGGAGGGGGGGGCCGGCCGATCGGACCGAGGGGACGCGGCCCCCTGCCCCGCCTCGTCGAAGCCGTCCGTCGTCTCGAGGCCGTGCGGCGCGAGGATCGCGTCGAGGGCCGCGAACGAGGGCATCGCCGCCACGTCCACCTTCGCGCGCACCTCCGCGTACGACGGAGGCACGCGCACACGGCCGCCCGTCTGCGCCTCGAAGCGCGCGAGCACCTCCGGCAGCGTGCCCTCGGCCGCCACGGTGACGAGCCCGAGCCGGTCGAGATCGCCCTGGGGCAGGGACGGCTCCGCCCCGCCGTCCACGGTGGCGAGGAGGGAGGCGACCGTGCGTCGGATCTCGGCGTCCGGGTCGTCCCTCCGCGCGAGGAGGCGCGCACGCGCCGCGCGGGCGAGCAGGGCCAGCTTCGCTCGCGCGGCCTCGCGCACCGCGTAGTCGTCGCTCCCGACCTCGGCGAGGAGGCGATCGACCTCGGCGTCGAGCCCGGCGGCGGAGGGCGCGGGCTCTTCCGCGAGGAGGGGGGCGCGGGGGGAGGAGAGGACCCCGAGCGCGAGGAGCAGGAAGGCCGGGCGGCGCACCCGTAGAGGGTAGCGCGCCGGACCGCCGGCGTCCGCGCCGGGCGGGGGATCCCGGGCCGGCGCG
>CAZJJQ010000178.1:1535-7444 GCA_964546345.1 uncultured Planctomycetales bacterium | reverse complement strand
CGGACCGCGTCGAGGGTGCGTCGCAGGTCCGCGTCGTCGGGTGGGGCGGCCACGAGCGCCGCGTGTTCGTACTCGTGCTCCCCGAGCTCCGCCTCGTCGGGCTCGCGGCCGCGCGCCTGCGCCACCCGGAGGATGCCGGTCACGCGGTGGCGCCGCAGGGCGTGATCGTTCGGCTTCTCGGCGAGCAGCGCGCCAAGAAGCGGGCGTAGGGCGGCGAGCGCGTCCGGGTCGGAGACGTTCGGGTCGAGCCCCGCCGCCCGGAGGGCCTCGGCCCGCACGCGCGCGCGCTCGAGCTCGCGCTCGGGCGCGGGGCCACGACCCTCGTCCCGGGGCGAGAGCGCCAGCGCCGCGATCACGAGCCGCATCCTCCGCGTGTCGTAGGAGGCGGCGCCGTCGGGTCGGAGCTCCTGGACGGCGAGCAGCTCGTTGGCCCGCGTCGCCTCGCGCAGGTCCCCGAACTCGAGGGCGGCGTCCCGCCAGCCGAGGAGCGTGGAGCGGAGCAGCGCCCGGTCGCCGCGTCCCCGGACCAGGCCGATGCGGGACCACGCGTCCACCGCGGCGCGGCTCTCGAGCAGGCTCTCTCGCAGCACGAAGGCCAGGCGCTGGGGAAGGTCGCTCGTCCGCAGGAGCTCGTCGGAGGCGCTGCGCGCGAGGTCGGCGTGGAGGCGACGGAAGGTCGCCGCCAGCTCGGCGTGGACCTTGCCGTCCCACGGCTGGAACTCGCGGTACGTCTTCAGCGCACGCTCCGCCGCGTCGAGCCTCCCTTCCTTGAGGAGCTCGAGCCCGAGGCCCTCGTAGGCCCTGGGGTTGTTGGGCGACTCCTTCCGGACCGCCTCCCAGAGCGTGCGTTCGGATTCGTAGGGCGCCGACCGGCTCCACGAGACGACCGCGAGGAGCGCCCCGAGGACGACGCCCAGCGCGACGGCGCCGCGACGCAGGGACGGCCCTGCGCGGCCGGCGAGCCGCAGGCCCAGGGCCGCGGCGCCCGCCGCGAGGCAGGGCAGCGCCGGGTAGAGGAACCGCTCGGCGGAGAAGGCCTTGAGGGGCACGATCACGTTGCTGACGGGGCCGAGGGCGGCGAGGGTGCCGAGGCACGCGAAGGCGAAGGCGCCCCGACGCGCCCGCAGCGCCGCGAGGCCCGCCATCACCGTGCTCACGAGGAGCCCGATCCCCAGGATCACCTCCGGAGCTCCCCACGAGGTCGGCACGGGATCCGTGAAGACGTTGCGATCGAACGGGAACCCGTACGGCAGGAGCAGCACCCGCGCGTACCACACCAGGGACGCGAGCATCCCGCGCGCCGCCGCGGCTCGGCTGCCGTCGGGAAACTCCGTCTGCGCCAGCCAGGGCACGTCGGGGACGCCCGGCAGCACGCGGGTGCGGACCCCGAGATAGACGGCGACGACGGCGGCGGTGGCGCCCGTCCGGGCCCACGTCGTGCGACGGGAGGGACGTGCTCCCACCGGCGCGCAGAGGTCGCGCAGGGGCACCAGGGCCACCAGCGCGAGCGCGGACTCCTTCGCGAGACAGGCCAGCGCGATCGCGGCGAGGCCGAGCCAGGTGCGCCCCCGACCTTCCTTCGAGAAGGCCTCCAGGGCGAGGAGCGCGAAGGTCCATGCGAGGAGGTCGCCGCGGCTCGAGATCCAGGCCGTGCTCTCGACCGTCACGGGGTGCACCACGAAGAGCGCCGCCCCCCAGGCGGAGGCGACGATCGCCGCCGACGACGAGCCCCCGCGACCCGGGGCGCGGCCGTGGAGCGCGGACGCGTCGGGCGAGCGGACGAGCAGCCGGAGGAGCAGCAGGAAGACGAGGGCGCCGTTCAGCCCGTGGAGCAGGACGCTGCCGAAGTGCCATCCGAAGGGCCGCAGCCCGAAGACCGCACGGTCCACCGCGAACTGCAACGTGCGGAGAGGGCGGTAGATGTCGGGCTGGACGCCCTGCGCGGCGGAGGCGGTCCCGGGCTCGGTGAAGAACGACCACGGGTCGGAGAGGCTCGCGATCGCGGGGTTCTGCTCGACGAAGCGGTGGTCGTCGTAGACGAAGCCGAACCCCAGGCTGCGGCCGTGGGCCACGAAGGCGAGGGCCACGAGCAGGGGGGGGATCCAGGCGAGCGCCCGCCTCACGGACGCACCTCCGGCGGCGCCGGCCTCGGCCCCTCCGCGCCTTGGGACCGGACCCGCTCGCGGGCCTCGGAGGGCCGGCCCGACGGGCTCGCCGACGGCCCGAGCGTCGCCGGGGCCTTCCCCCCCGACGACCGGGCGGAGACGGGCGAGCTCCGAGCCCCGAGCAGGGCGTCCAGGGCCGCGACCACCTCTCCCGTCGAGAGCGAGGCCATGCACGTGTGGATCCGGCACGCGCTCGACCGGTAGCTCTCCGTGGTCAGGCACGGGCTGCAGGGCAGGGCCCGGTAGAACGCCCGGGAGCCGCCCGAGAGCGGGCCGTAGAGCACGGGCGTGTTGGGGCCGAAGAGCGCGAGCACGGGCACGCCCAGCGCGGAGGCGAGGTGCACGGGCCCGGTGTCGTTGCTGACGAGGACGGTCGCGCGCGCGAGGAGCCCCACGAGCCCCTCCACCGAGAGAAGGCCTGCGGCACTCCGGGCCGCGGCGCCCGCCCCGACCGCCACGCGGGATGCGAGCGCGGCCTCGCCCGCCCCGCCCGTCACCACGACGCGGGCTCCGTGCCGCTCGATCGCCTGCCGCCCGACCGCGGAGAAGCCGGCCTCCGACCACCGGCGGCCCGGAAAGTTGTCCCCCGAACCCGGATGGAGCAGGACCAACGGGGCCTGCGGATCGGACGGCCCGGACGCGGCGTCCCCGGCGAGGAAGGCCTCGGCTTCGGCGATCCCCGCCGGAGAAGGCGCAAGCCCGCCGGCGACGTAGGGCCCGGCGGCGACGCCGGCGGCCTCCGCGAGGTCGCGGAAGGAGCGCGAGGCGTGCGCATCCGTCCGGAACGGGACCCGGACGGTGAGGAGGCCGTCGCGGGCGTGCGCCCCGCTCCGGAATCCCAGGCGCTGCGGGATGCCGGAGGCGCGCGCCAGGAGCACCCCCACCGTGGAGAACTGCTCGAAGTCCACGGACATCTCCGGCGGATCGCGGCGCAGGCGGCGCACCGCCGCCCCGAGGTCCAGGACCGTGCGGAGGATTCCCTGGGGGCGCACGAGGAGCGTCTCGTCGGCGAGGTCGGCCACGAGGGGAGCGTTGGCCTCAAGCGTCACGATCGAGAGTCGCGCTCCCGGCCACCGGTCCCGGAGATCGCGCACCAGGGGCCGCAGGAGCGCCCAGTTCCCGAGCCCCCACAGCTTGACGACGAGGAGGTGCCGCACCCGGCCGATGGGGGCCGGATCCGGACGGACCCAAGCGACCAGGCGGTCCGACGTCCGGAGCAGGCCGCACAGCGCGCCGCCCACCGCACGATCGAGCGCCTTGGCGAAGGAGAGGTTCACGCGGGTCGCCTGCTCACGTCGGCCGAAGGGACGCCGCAGGGGCGGCGGCCACGGGGATCGGGGTGGAGGCGCGTCGGCGGGGCTGCGGCAGCACGAGGTTCATCTCGGTGTGGCAGTTCCACAGGCAGGCCGTGCACCCCGCCAGTCGATCCCGCTCCTGGCGATACGCCTCGGACCGCCAGAGGGGGACGAGCGGGATCCTCCCCACGGGGAGCTTGCGCTCCATGAGCGGGAAACACGGGTACACGTCGCCGTAGCAGTCCACGACCACGGAGGCGTACGGCGCGTAGCACCGCAACGGGGAAGGCTCCCCCCGGAACGCACGGGGCAGCAGATCGAGGTACGCGGTGCTGTTGTCGAGGACGCCCCGGGCCTGCAGGCGGTGGAGGGCCTCCACCCCCCGCGCGACCCGGTCCGCCGTGGTGGCGGGCTCTCCCTGACCGAAGTCGTGCACCGGGATCACGCCCAAGCGGTCGGCCCCCGCGGCCAGCGCGGCCTCGGCCACGGCCTCCACCCGCTCGACGTTCCGGGACGTGAGCACGGTGACCGCGGTGAGACGCAGAGCCTCCGGCGTACGACGGGCCGCCCGCAACGCCCCCAAGGCGGCCGTGGCGTCGCGGAAGGCGCCGACGCGGTTGCGGGCCGCGTCGTGCTCGGCCGCGGTCGCGCCGTCGAGCGACACGTTCACGGTGCGCGTGCCCGCGCGGACGACCCGGCGGGCCGCAGCCGCGTCCATCCGGAACCCGTCGGTGTTCAGATGCATATGCAGGCCCAGCCGCGTGCCGGCCGAGAGGATCTCGAAGACGTCCTCGCGCAGCATGGGCTCGCCGCCGGTGACGCCGACCCCGAGCGTGCCGATCGTCTTCATGTCCCGCAGCACCGCCACGAGTTCCTGCGTGTCGAGCTCGCGGTCGCCCGCCCGACGACGGGCCACGGCCCGGTCGGGCAGGTCGCAGACTCGACACCGCAGGTTGCAGCGGTACGTGACGAGGAGGGTCCCGAGCGAGGGCGCCCCGGGCGCACGGGTCCGGGGCCCGAGCGCGGTGCGGATCCACCCGGCGGCCAGGCGCACGACCGCCTGCGCGTCCCCCCGGCGGAGGCGCTCGCCGACGACGTCGAGGTACTGGCGACGGAGACGCATCACGGGCGCCGCCCCCCCGCGAAACGAGGCGCAGCCGCGTCGGTGGGGTACTCCGTGCAGCCCGCGCAGAGGGGCGGCAGGTCGCCGGTCGCGTGAGCGCGTCGGAGCGCCCGCATCCGGGCACCGTTCCAGACGTCGGCCAGGCGTTCGGTGGTCGCGTCCCCCACCGCGAGCGTGCCCTCGTGATCCACGCAGCAGACGGTGCACCGGCCGTCCTGCAGCACCACGAGCCCGCCCCGCCACGGCTCGCGGCAGCGGGTCCTGCGCTCGCCGTGCGTGAGCAGGGGGATCGTCTGCACCCGATCCACCTCGGGCGTGAACGCCGCCTGGAACGCCGCCACGGCGGCCTCCGTCTCCGGCGCCACCACCATGGAGACGTCCACCGCGGTCGGCGAGTCCGCCGCGTCGCGAGCCGCCACGAGGCGGCGCACCGCCTCCCGCGTCCGCGCGAGCGGGATGCCGCGGACGGCCTCGTGCGTGCGTTCGTCGCCGTCCACCGAGACCGTGACGCGGTCCAGGCCGGCGTCGAGCAGGCCGGCCACGCGGCGCTCGTCGAGGAGGGTGCCGTTCGTGGTGACGAGCGTCCGGATGCCCCGCCGGGCGGCTTCCTGCGCGAGCTCCACGAACTGCGGGTGGAGCAACGGCTCCCCCCACTGGAAGAGGAGCGCGAACTCGAGCCGCCCCGCCCCGTCGAGGGCTCGGCGGAACAGGGCCCCGTCCATGAACCCTCGCGCCCGCTGCATGCGGCCGTCCGCCGTGGGGCAGAAGCTGCACTTCAGGTTGCAACGGTTGGTGAGCTCGAGGTTGACCGAGAGCAGCACCGGCGCGCGCGACCACCCCCACCGGTAGGCGAGCTCGTTGAGCACCCCGCCGAGGACGGCCCTCGGGGAGCGATAGCGGATCGCCACCACCTCCGCGAGGTCGGGGCGACGCAGGTACACCCGTGCGACCAGCGCACCCACCATCCGCGCGAACCAGGGCAGGCGCGCCCGGCGACCGCGCGTCCCCTCGGTGCGAGCGACGTGCGCGCGTGCTTCGGCGGGCGCCCGCCGCAAGGGAGAGGGCCCCGACGGGACGTCGGCGCGAACCTTCGGAAAATCGTCCACGGCCCCGCGGACCACGTCGTCGGTCTCCACCGTTCTGAGCTGGCTGCCGGTCTCGGGGCTGCCCGCCGAGGGGGCCGGCTCCGGGTCCGTTGCCGGGGGCGGACCGAACCCGGCGCTCCCCCCCACGAACCTCTCGGGCGATCCATGGGCGGCCGGCGGGAAGGGAAACGGGGCCTGGGCGCTGGCCCATGCCCCGTCGGCGCGAAGCCGGCGCGCCAAC
>CAZJJQ010000178.1:0-1525 GCA_964546345.1 uncultured Planctomycetales bacterium | reverse complement strand
CCCCCACCCGGCCCCCCCCCCCAACCACCCCCACCGCCCTCCCTGGGCGGCCCGGCGTGAAGGCACCGGGGGCGGGGGCGGGGCCCCAGCCCCCCTCGGCTCGAAGCCGGCGCGCCATCGTCCCGGCCGCGGGACGCGAACGCACCGCTACTTCTGGAACGGGATCGTGATGTTGAGCACCTGGGGCAACGGGAACGTGGCCTGGTTGAAGGTCTTGGCCACGAAGAACCGGAACCGCCAGCGGAAGAACAGCTTGTTGTTGACCGACGAGGCGTTCGTGCTCCAGGCCGTCAGCCCCGTGCCCCCCGTGGGGTTCACGGAGTCCGGCGTGAGCGAGTCGGCGCCCTGGAACTCGAGGGTGATGCTGAAGTCCGCCGGGGTCGTCAGGCCGCCGCCCGTGAGGGTGGCGGAGTTGTCGTCCCAGAAGGGCACCCCGAAGGTCGTGGTCGTCGTGACCAGGTTGATCCACTGGCTCACGCCCTGGCTGGTCAAGTCCGTGCTCGGACGCCAGTTCTGACCCTGGATGCCCGCCGCCGGCGTGATCGTCGCGCCCCCGTCCACGGTGATCGTGGCCGGCACGGCGTCGTCGGAGGAGCCCGCGAAGGCCATGAGGCCGATGCGGCCATCGCCGCCCAGACCGCCGTTCTTGGACGCCGCGGTGCCCGCGGCCCCACCCTTGGCGGAGAGCGTCGCGCTCGCCTGCACCGTGAGCGCCGTGCGGGCCTGGAGGAGGATCGCGCCGCCGGCGCCACCACCGCCCCCACCGCCCGCGCCGGTGCCCGCCGCGTTGGGATCGGTCACGCCGCTGATGAACTCGTCGGTCAACGTCGCAGGGTGAGAATTGTCCGGAGCGGTCGGATCGGTGAGGACCTGCTGCGCCGGGCCGTACGTGTTGCCGCCGCGCCCACCATCGACGCGGATGATGCCCGTGCTCGCAACCGTGAGCGTGTCGGCGCAGATCCACACCGCGCCGCCGCCACCGCCACCGCCCGCGCCGGCGTCGTCGCCGGACGTGATCTGACCGCCGGCGGTGAGGAAGGTGATCATGCCGGAGTCGCCGGTCTCGGTGGCCCCGTTGTCGTCCTCGAAGCCGCCGCCACCGCCGCCGGCGCCGCCGGCGACGTTCGCGTTGGGCTGGTGCGACCGCTCGGGCGTGAACAGCGCGAGGGCACGAGCGAACGTGGCGTCACCGACCACCGCGCCGTTCGTGGCGCCGGTGCCGCCGGAGCCGGCCGTTCCGTAGCCACCGCCGCCGCCGCCCTGGTTGGTGGTGTCGCCGGACGCGCCACGCCCACCGGCGCCGTTCAGGTCGGACTCGCCGAACAGGTTGGAGCCGCCCATGCCCGCGGTCCCGTCGGCCGCGAGGCCGGGCCAGTTGGGGGCGCCGTAGCCACCCGCGCCACCGCCCGCGCCGGCGGCGCCACCGGCGCCGCTGCCGGGCAGGGCCGTCGTGTTCGTGTACCGGACGGTCCCGTCCGTGTCGATGCCGAAGCCGCCCGCGGCGCCGGACCCGTTGATCGTGCCC
>CAZJJQ010000177.1:3826-7458 GCA_964546345.1 uncultured Planctomycetales bacterium | reverse complement strand
GGCAGGGGGCCGCGGGGACCCCGCGCGCCCCGCACGTCCGACGCTGTCGGTGCGGCTCGACTACGGTGCCCTCGCGGCCGACGCTCTCTCCCGGGCCACGTTCGTCCTCCGTCTCCTCGCCGCCGACGGCGCCGAGCGGACGCTGGTCTCCGCCCTGACGCCCGGGGCCGGAGTCGTCGGCGTGTCCACCTCCCCGGCGGACGTGGAGGCGCGCGTGTCCTCGCAAGGCGCGCGCACGGACGTCCTTCTCGACGGCCTTCCTCCCGGAACCGCCCGGGTGCTCGCCGTCGTGCGGAACGGCGCCGGCGTGGTCCTCGGGATCGCGGGGCCCGGGTCGGTCGGGGACGACCGTGCCGAGCTCGTGCTCGACGTCGCGCCCCTCGACCGTCTGGGGCGGGTCGCACCGCAGGTCCGGAGGGAGGGCACCGCCTTCGGGCCGGCGGGGCTCGCCGTGCGCGCGGGAGGCCTGACGGTCGAGTCCCTCCCCGTCGTCCGTGGGCGCGCCGAGCCCGTGGCCGTGCCGACCGGGACGCCCGTGGAGGTGGTGCTCCTCGACGCCCCGGGCCGCGACGAGCTCGGGCTGCCGCCGGCGCAGGAGGTCATCCTCGCGCCTCGGGAGACGAAAGAGGTGACCTTCGACCTGGACGACGGCGTGGCGTTTTCGATCCGGGCGCTCGATCCCTCGGGCGCCGCGGCGGCGTTCCGCGCCCGGGTCTGGATGAACCGGGACGGTAGGGGGCCTCGACCTGCGCCCGGCCTCCTCCTCACCTCGGGCTCGGCGTTCGAGCACGCCGGCCGAGGGCCCGTGGGGGAGCTGTGGGTGCTCGTGATCCCCACGCGGGAGGGCGCTCCCACCTGGGCGAAGGCCGCGCTCGTGGGGCGGGCCACCGTACCGATCGACGTGCGCCTCGGCCACGAGGGAGGCGTCCTCGACCTCCGCCTCTCGGACCCGGCGGGTGCTCCCCGCGCCGGCTGGCAGGTGGACGTGGTTCGCACGGACGCGGCGGAGCTGTCGGCGTTCGCCATGTGGGCGGGCAGCGCCGACGCGGGCGGCCATCTCGTGACGCCACGCTTGCCCGCCGGTGCCTATCTGCTGACCGTCGGGGGCTGCTACGTGCGGTCGGTGGCGATTCCCGCCGAGGGACTCGCGCTGGCGTCGGTCGTGCCGGACCTGCCGGCCCGGGAGGGCGTGGGGCCCGTGCTCGACGTCACCGCGTCCGACGCGGAGGGAAGGCCCTCGATCCTCTCGACCGGCTTCGTCCGCCCCGAGGCCGACGGGTGGGGGAAGCGCCTCGTGCCGCGCCACGACGAGCCCGGACGCTTCGAGCCCCTCGTGCTCGAGGCGGGCCGGTATCGCGTGGTGGTGCCCTGGGTGTGGGACGCGGCGGTCCCCCGGGCCGCGATCGACGTGCCCGTCACGGTCCAGCCCGAGGGCACGACGCGGCTCGACCTGCGCCTGCCCGCGCCCTGATCCGAGGCGCGGGGGGCGCCCACCGCGCGCGCCCCGGAGCGGGCGTCCGCGGTGACCGGGGGTATGCTCTCGCCCGCGTTCGTGTCCATTTCTACCCTTTTCCGGAGATCCACCGATGTCCCCCGCGATGCTCGACCTCGTCCTTCCCGACGGAACCCATCGACCGGTCCCGGCGGGGACGACGACCGCCGACGTCGCGAAGTCCATCGGCGCGGGGCTCGCCAAGGCGGCGGTCGCCGGGTGGGTGGAGGGCGAGGTCATCGACCTCCGGCTCCCGCTCCCCAGGGGCGGCGCGTTCAAGATCCTGACCAAGAAGGACCCCGAGGCCCTGCGGGTGCTGCGGCACAGCGCCGCTCACCTGCTCGCCATGGCGGTCCTCGACCTGTTCCCAGGCACCGACCTCGGGTTCGGGCCCGCCACCGACGACGGCTTCTACTACGACTTCAAGCCCCCCGTCCCGTTCCAGGAGGCCGACCTCCCGCGGATCGAGGCGCGCATGAAGGAGATCGCCGCCGAGGGGCGCCCGTACGCCCGCACCGAGTGCTCCAAGGAGGAGGCGAAGGCCCGCCTCGCGCGGATCGGGTACCTCCTCAAGCTCCCGCACGTGGACGAGATCCCCGACGACGCGATCTCGTTCTACGACTCGGGCGCCTTCACCGACATGTGCGAGGGTCCGCACGTCCAGAGCACCTCCTGGCTCGCGGCCGTGAAGGTGCTGTCCGTGAGCGGCGCGCACTGGCGCGGCGACGCGAACGGCATCCCCATGCAGCGCGTGCACGGGACCGCCTTCTTCACCCCGGAGGACCTCGCCGCGCACCTGGCGCGGCTGGAGGAGGCCAAGCTCCGCGATCACCGCAAGATCGGTCGGGAGATGGGGCTCTTCTCCTTCCACCCCGAGGCGCCCGGCGCCGTGTTCTGGCACCCGAAGGGCATGGTCCTCTGGAACATGCTCCAGGAGTTCCTCCGCGAGGAGCTGCGGCGCCGCGGCTACGGCGAGGTGGGCACCCCGATGGTGCTCTCCGACGAGCTCTGGAAGAAGTCCGGCCACTGGGACCACTTCCGCGACAACATGTACTTCCTGCGGGTGGACGAGCGCGACTACGCGGTCAAGCCCATGAACTGCCCGGGCTGCTGCCTCGTGTTCGGCAGCACCCCGAAGAGCTATCGCGACCTCCCGCTGCGGCTCGCGGAGTTCGGCCGGGTCTACCGCCACGAGCTCTCCGGCGTCCTCATGGGCGCCATGCGCGTGCGGACCTTCACCCAGGACGACGCGCACATCTACTGCGCGCCCGACCAGATGGCGGCCGAGATCGCCGACATGATCGACCTGGTCCAGGTCGTCTACCCGGCGATCGGCTACGACATGTCGCTCGTGGGCGTCCGCGTCGCCACCCGGCCGGCGAACAGCATGGGGAGCGACGAGAACTGGCGGAAGGCCGAGCAGGCGCTCGAGGCGGGACTGACCGCCAAGGGGCTCCCCTACACCCTCGCGAAGGGCGAGGGGGCGTTCTACGGTCCGAAGATCGAGTTCCACGTCACGGACGCCATCGGTCGCACCTGGCAGTGCGGCACCATCCAGGTGGACTTCTCGATGCCCGAGCGCTTCGGGCTCGAGTACACCGGGCAGGACGGTCGGAAGCACACCCCCGTGATGCTCCACCGGGCCATCCTGGGCTCGATGGAGCGCCAGATCGCCGTGCTGATCGAGCACCACGCGGGGAAGTTCCCGTTGTGGCTCGCACCGGTCCAGGCGCGGGTGCTGCCGATCACCGAGGCGCAGGACGCCTACGCGAAGGAGGTCGCGGCCCGCCTCGCCGACGCGGGCCTGCGCGTCGAGACCGACCTGGGCACCGACAAGGTCGGCAGCAAGGTCCGACAGGCGACCCTCGAGCGTGTTCCCTACATGCTGGTGGTGGGGGGGCGCGAGGCCGCCGCCGGCCAGGTCGCCGTCCGCGAGCGGTCCGGGGAGGATCGGGGGGCGATGTCCCTCGACGCCTTCCTCGCGCTCGCCCGCGCGCGAATCGACGCGAAGAGCTAGGCGCGCGGGGCTCCTCGGAGCGCCCACCCGAGCCTGGGGCGAGCGCCCGCCCGCCCGGGCGCGCCCCCCCCCCCCCCCCGCCCCCCCGGCGCCGCGCCCCCCCGGCCCCCCGGGGGGGGGGGG
>CAZJJQ010000177.1:0-3816 GCA_964546345.1 uncultured Planctomycetales bacterium | reverse complement strand
TCGGCCGCTATGTGCTGGGCGGGGGGGTCTCGTGGGCGCCCCCCCCGGGGCGGGGGGCGCGCCCGGCCCCGCGGGGGCCCGCCCCCGCCCCCCGTCGGCCACCCTTCCGCGCCTCCCTCCGTCCACCCGGCTTCTGGGTGGCCCCCCGTGCACTTGGCTTCTGCGCCTCCCCCCGTCGCCCCCCTCCTTCCCGGCCCCGGACGGCCGGGCGAGGGTTCCGGTCGGGCCGGTTCCATGGCATCTTTCCGCCTTCACCCCAGGGCGTCCCCCGGGGTGGGGACCCCCGTCCTCCGCGCCCGTCGCCGAGGGGGAGTCCGTGCCCACGACCCCGGAGGATCGAAGCCATCCGCCCCGACGACCGAAACAGCCTGCCGGCGCCCGCCGCCGGCCCGCGGATCAACGAGAGGATCCGCATCCGTGAAGTCCGTCTGATCGACGACGAGGGGAAGCAGGTCGGCGTCGTCCCGACCGAGCAGGCGCTCCAGATGGCCCAGGAGAAGGGGCTCGATCTGGTGGAGGTGGCACCGAACGTGCGCCCTCCGGTCTGCAAGATCATGGACTTCGGCAAGTACAAGTACGAGCAGAACAAGAAGGCGCACGATTCCAAGGTCAAGCAGCACAAGACGAAGCTGAAGACCGTCCGCCTGCGCCCGAAGACCGACCCCCACATGCTCGACATCCGCGTGACCGCCGCGCGGGAGTTCCTGGTCCGCGGCGACAAGGTGCAGGTGATGATCCTGTTCCGCGGGCGCGAGATGGCGCACCAGGACATCGGCGTCGCGCAGTGCTACGAGGTGGCGAAGCGTCTGGAGGACATCGCCAAGATCGAGCAGCCCCCCCGGACCGAGGGGCGCCGTATGTCGATGCTCCTCACGAAGAAGTAGCCCTCCGATCGTAGGGCTCCCGAAGAAGGCGTCTCCGCACGGATCGCGGCGGGGCCGCGACGGGGTCCGCCCGCGCTCCTCCGTCCCGCCGTTGCCCCTGACGCCGTGTGTCTCTCATCGCCGGGGGGTGCCCGGGGGTGTGGGGTGTGTCCCCCCGCGCCCCCCGGTGACTCCCCACCCCCGGCCCCCATTCCTTGACGGATCGAAGGTCGGAGGTACCCTCCGCCGCTTCCCCGTCGTCCGGCCCCCAAGATGCCCAAGATCAAGACCAACCGCTCGATCGCGAAGCGCTTCAAGGTCACCAAGAGCGGCAAGGTCAAGCGCCACCGCGCCAACTCCAGCCACCTCCTGAGCGGCAAGAAGGCCTCGCGTCGGCGCAAGCTCCGCAAGAGCGCGCTGATCCAGGGCAAGCAAGCCGTGACGTACCGCCGACTGCTCGGCGGCTAGCAGAGGAACGCGATCCATGGCCCGCGTCACGAACACCCCGGCCCGCCTCCGTCGCAAGCGCCGCCTCCTCAAGGCGGCCAAGGGCTTCTGGGGCGCGCACAGCAAGCTGCACAAGGTTCTCAAGGAGAACCTCCATCACGCGTGGCAGTACGCCTACAAGGGGCGTCGGCTCAAGAAGCGCGACTTCCGCCGCCTCTGGATCGTCCGCCTGTCCGCCGCGGCCCGGGCGCGCGGTCTCCGGTACAGCCAGTTCATCCAGGGGGTCACGAAGGCGGGCATCCCCCTGAACCGGAAGATGCTCTCCGAGCTCGCCATCCACGATCCGGCGGGCTTCGACGCGGTCTTTACGCAGGCGAAGACGGCGCTCGCGGGGTAGTCTCCGGCCGCGAGCCGTCGGCCGGTCGCACGCCCCTCTCGCGGGCGGTGGTCCGACCGGCCGGGGTCGCGGCGCTCCCGCCTCGGCCCAGGGCATCGTCCCGGGTGCGCCCTGGGGTCTTCCCCGGGGGAGGAGGTCGAGCGCGATGGCCGAGCTGCTGGACAGGATCCGGGCGCTGTCGGAGGAGGCGGAGGCCGCCATCGCCGCCGCGCCGTCCGTCGAGGCCCTCGAGGCGCTCCGGACCGCGTGGCTCGGCCGCAGCGGGCGGCTGCAGGAGATCCTGCGCGCCATCGGCTCGCTCGCACCCGCCGAGCGGGGGCCGGTCGGCCGTGCGGCGAACGACGTCAAGGAGGCCGTCACCGCGCGGCTCGAGGGGCGCCTCGCCGCCCTGCGCGCCGCCGCCGAAGGCGCGCTCGGCGAGTCTCGGTGGGTCGATGCGACGCTGCCGGGTGCGCGCCGCGGAGGGGGCACGCTCCACCCGGTCACGCTGATGCGCCGAGAGCTCGAGGACCTGTTCCTCTCCATGGGGTTCTCCGTCCTCGACGGCCCCTGGATCGAGGACGACTTCCACAACTTCGAGGCCCTCAACGTCGCCAAGGACCACCCGGCCCGCGACGCCCAGGACACGTTCTGGCTCGAAGACGGCCATCTGCTGCGCACGCACACGTCGCCGGTGCAGGTCCGCGCCATGGAGACGCGCAAGCCCCCGATCCGGGCGGTCGCCATCGGGCGCGTGTTCCGCAACGAGGCGCTCGACGCGAGCCACGAGAACACGTTCCACCAGATCGAGGGGCTGGTGGTGGACCGTGACGTGAACGTGGGGCACCTGGTTCACACCCTGAAGACGCTGCTCTCGGCGGTGTTCGGCCGGGACGTCGAGGTGCGTCTGCGGCCCTCGTTCTTCCCGTTCACCGAGCCGTCGTTCGAGCTCGACCTGCGATGCCTCGTCTGCGAGGGCAAGGGCTGCCCCGTCTGCAAGCGGTCGGGCTGGGTCGAGCTCCTCGGGTGCGGACTGGTCCATCCGAACGTGCTGCGCGCCTCCGGCGTCGATCCCTCGTCGTGGTCGGGGTTCGCCTTCGGCCTCGGCATCGACCGGCTCGTGATGATGCGGCACGGCATCGAAGACATCCGCTGGTTGATGTCCGGCGACCTGCGGTTCCTGTCCCAGTTCGGCGCGGGGGTGGCGGGATGAAGCTCTCCTGGCGATGGCTGTCCGAGCTCGTGGACCTCGCGGGCGTCGATCCCGTGGAGGCCGCCCGCGCGCTCACCTTCAAGACCGCCGAGGTCGAGGGGCTCGAGCGGCTGGGCGCGGGCCTCGAGGGCGTCGTCACGGCGCGCGTCGAGCGCGTGGTGCCCCACCCCAACGCCGACCGGCTCCGGCTCTGCACCGTGGACACCGGGGCGGCCGCGCGCGTCGAGGTCGTCTGCGGGGCGCCCAACGTCGCCGAGGGCCAGATCGTCTGCTTCGCGCGGGTGGGCCTGACCCTGCCGGGCGGCCTCACGCTGAAGAAGGCGAAGATCCGCGGCGTCGAGAGCGAGGGGATGATCTGCGCCGAGGACGAGCTCGGGCTCGGCTCGAACCACGACGGGATCATCGTGCTCCCCGAGGGCACGGCCGTGGGCGTGCCCGTCACGGGGCCCCTGGGCGTGGGCGACGTGGTCTTCGAGGTGAGCAACACGGCGATCACCAACCGGCCCGACCTCTGGGGGCACGTGGGGTTCGCGCGCGAGCTCTCCGCCATCCTCGGCCGCCCCCGGCGGGTCCCGTCCGTCGCCCGCGCCGAGGCGGCGGTCCTCGCCGCCCGCGCCCCGGCGCTCCCCGTCTCCGTCGAGGACGCGACCGCCTGCCGCCGCTACGTCGGCATCGTCGTCGAGGGCGTGCGCAACGGCCCGACGCCCGCCGCGCTCGTCCGGCGCCTCGAGGCCCTCGGGCTGCGCACGGTGGACCTGCTCGTGGACCTGTCCAACCTGGTGATGCTCGAGACCGGGCAGCCGTTGCACGCGTTCGACCTGCGCGAGGTCCGCGGGGGCGCGGTCCGGGTGCGCGCCGCGCGGGCGGGCGAGGGCTTCGAGACGCTCGACGGCAAGGCGCTCGCCCTCCTACCCGAC